>JAUVOZ010000043.1 GCA_030598885.1 Anaerolineae bacterium
AGGAGGATGTGATCTACTCCGATGAGCTCAACCACGCCAGCATCATCGACGGTAGTCGCCTTTCTCGGGCGAAAATCATCCGCTATGCACACTGCGACCCGGATGACTTGCGCCGCCAAATCGAGGACAGCCTTGATGCCGAGTTCAGGCGGGCACTAATCATCACCGACGGCGTGTTTAGCATGGACGGCGATGTCGCCCCACTGGATCGGATTTATGAAGTCGCGCAGGAGTATGATTTCTTGTTGATGGAAGATGATGCTCATGGCGAAGGTGTGCTTGGCCAGGGCGGTCGAGGCATCGTCGACCATTTTAACCTGCACGGCAAAGTCGATATTGAAATTGGCACCCTGTCTAAAGCCTTCGGTGTAGTGGGCGGAGTAGTCGCTGGCAACCAGCGCATCATAGAATGGCTCCGCCAGCGCGGTCGACCTTTCCTCTTCTCGTCAGCTATGACTGTCCCCGATGTAGCCGCCTGCCTGGCCGCGGTTGACCTGCTGGAGGAATCTAGCGAGTTGGTAGACCGCTTGTGGGAGAACACTGACTACTTCAAGCGGGAGACGCAGGGCTTAGGGTTCGACACTGGAGCGAGCACCACACCTATCATCCCGATCATGCTCGGTGAAGCACCCTTAGCCCAAAGGTTCAGCCGCCGATTATTCGAAGAGGGCGTTTTCGGCATGGCTATCGGCTTTCCCACCGTGCCTCGTGGTAAAGCCCGTATCCGGGTGATGATCTCAGCTGCCCACAGTCGGGAGGACCTCAATCGAGGGCTGGAATCCTTCGAGAAGGTGGGCCATGAATTGGGTGTGATTTGATCTCGCCAATTAGATGAGGGTTCACGATCTGGAAAATAAATGAGCCCTGGCTGTAGTGGGGCGATAGGCGACAACAACGAAGCTGCAATGTGCAAAGAGCCAGGGCACCGTCCAATTGTACTCGAAGTTGTGAATTCCGTCACGGGGCCTATACTTCGCCGAAAGCAGGCGTTGCGAAAAACAAGGATTGGTCAGAATTGGAAGGTGCGGTTTCGCGGTACGATTTTGCGTTTGTAGTTGACTACGTAATTCTGTAGGCGAGCCTCAAGATCCTGGAAATCCTCTGAGGCCAGGATGCGCGACAATGTGTCTCGATCGGGAGCAACAAAGCCGGCCATACGCAGCGGGTAGGCTCCATAAGCTGTGTGCCAAGCTTCACACATCCGTAATCCCATGTGCTCAAGCGCGGGGATAAGTTCACCCTGAACATAATGTAAGTATGCTTCGCGACGTCCTGGAATCGGATCGTAGATGAGGAGCAACTTCACCGGATTGCGTTTGGCTTCGGTCATGCTCGTTCAGCACCTTACCACTCGCTAGAGGGCCATTATCAAACCACACGTGGTCTTCGAGAGAAGAGATCGCCCAACGCTCCAAGTCGCACTTCGCTTGCAGACTGAGGCCATATCCCCGCGATTATTGTGCCGCATTGCGGACAGGCACCATCATCCGTCAGGCGATAACCCAGGATGACATATCCCAGGCGCTCAATTAAACGTTCACCACAAGCCGGACAGAAGGTGTGTTCGTACTCGCCCACCCGCCCAGGCAAATTACCGGCATAAACGAAGTTCAGACCAGCCTCCTGCCCAATCTCGGCCGCTCGAATCAGCGTTTCAGCCGTTGTGTTGTCCGGGTCGGTCATCCGGTAATCTTTATGAAAAGCCGATACATGCCAGGGGATGTCCGGCGAGACAGAGGCGATGAAACGAGCGGCCTCCATCAACTCCTCTGTGCTGTCATTGAAGCCGGGAACCACCAGTGTGACGACTTCGACCCAAAGTCCCCTTTCGTGGGCGAATCGGATGGTATCAAGCACATTCTGGAGCACGCCCCCAAGATAGCGGTATTGCTTATCCTGCATCGTCTTCAGGTCGATCTTAAAACCAACCAGGTAGGGACCTAGATAATCCAGTACTTGCGGTGTGGCGTTACCGTTGGAGATGTAGACACATTTCAGACCGGCGACTACCGCCTTCTCGAATACTGCCGCCGCCCACTCTGAGGTAATCAGCGGTTCGTTATACGACGAACCAACTACTCTCGCCCCCATCTGGAGTCCATGCTGAATCATCTCCTCCGGTGTTACTTGGCGGATGTATGTGCCGGCGACATCAGATGCTGAATCCCGCAACGCTTGCGAACTGACCCAATTCTGGCAGTAACTGCAATGGAAGTCACACCCCAGCATACCAAATGTCAGCGTATCCGAACCAGGGAGTAGATGATAAAAGGGCTTCTTCTCGGTTGGATCACACTGAAGTGCGCTGACATATCCCCAAGGTACGTGTAATATACCCTCCTGGTTAAAACGTACTTTGCAAATGCCGCGCCGGCTTGGCCGGATCAAACAGCGATGGCCACATGCGTGGCAACGCACAGCACCATCGGGAAGACGCTCGTACAGCTCCCCCTCGACCGTCATGGAATCTAACAACTCGGCAAGTGTCGTCATCGCACTTCGGTCGGATTATAACACCCCCTTTAGCCACATTTCGCCCAAAGGAGTAAAATCCTTCTGTGTTGACAATCGCCATCCAAGCCGGTGGGGAATCCCACCGTATGGGGAGGAATAAGGCTTTACTTCCGCTCGCCGGAAGATCCCTCATCGAACACGTACTGGTCCGGTTGGAGGGATTGGGGGATGAAATTTTTATCACTACCAACCTGCCGCAGGACTACAGCTTCCTTGGCCTCCGATTGGTCTCCGACCTCGTCCCTGGCATAGGGACGCTTGCCGGGCTGCATACCTCCTTGGCGACCGCACGGGGGGATTCAGTGCTGGTGGTGGCATGCGACATGCCCTTTATCAGCCGACCGCTGCTTGAACACCTGGTCGGTCTGGCGCCTCAGGCTGACGTAGTGATCCCCCATCACGGTGACAAATATGAGCCGCTACACGCAGTCTACAACCGGCACAACTGCCTACCCGCGCTCGAAAACGCGCTTGCCGCAGGAGCAAAGAGGTTGACTGGCTTTTTCCCCCAGGTTAAGGTACTACTGGTGGAAGAGAGTGAATTTTCCCGGCTGGATCCCCAAGGGTTAAGTTTTTTTAATATCAACACACCAGAAGACCTGGCTCAAGCTGAAAAAATTCTGGCTGAAGGAGAATAAGTAAAAAGCAGTAGACTGAGGGAAGGCACCCGTCGGCTTGGCTCATCCCAACACGCATGAGACAAGATGTTCCCGACGTGATGAGCCTGGGATATGCATACTAGGTGACGGTCGTCGCCCATAAAAGGACGTATTTCACTTCGGCATATGGTGTGGCCACTTTAAACTGAGTAAACCTTATACAATCGCCATGATGACCTACGAAGAGCTTATACTGCTTCCCCTTTTCAAAGGGTTAAAATCCCACAACCTCAGCTTGCTGGCTGAGTTAGTGCAACGTGAAACTTACCCCGATGGCACTATCATCTTCAACCAGGGTGATCGCGCTGACAATCTGTACGTGCTTACCTCCGGTCGGGTGGCGATTCGTTTCAAACCCGAGGATGGGGAGACGTTGACAGTGACCGAGGTTGAAGAAGGCGGCGTTTTCGGCTGGTCGTCAGCACTCGGTCGAGAGACTTATACTTCGTGTGCTGTGTGTATGATGGAGAGTCATGCCATTAGCATGCGAGGTGATGAGCTACGCGAACTTTGCGCAACTTACCCCGAAACAGGGGTCATTATCCTTGAGCGACTGGCGGAAGTCATTGCCGAACGCCTACGAAATACACACGCTCATGTAGTCGAGATGCTTCGTCAGGGCATGCGTTCGACATCCGAATCTTGATATGGGCTAATATGGAGGAGGCTAGGGATGCCTGAAGAAACGATCCACAACCACGCCACCGATGTGTCTCCAGAGAACCGCATGAAAGCACTGCTTGAAGTAATCAGTTCATATATTGAGCAGTACCATGGGGGTTGGGTGCGCTTGGTCGACTTCGATGGTGAGGTGTTGAAAGTTGAGATGGGCGGTGCCTGCAAGGGGTGCCATCTCTCAGAGGTCACGCTCCGTGGTTGGGTCGAAGGCACCGTGCGCCAGTTCTTCCCCGGCATCGAGCGCGTGGAAGCTGTATAGCATTTACCGCAAGATAGACTTTGCAGAGCGCGGAGATCGTTGCATATGACCTTCGCGCTCAATTATTACATCGTCCCTGTCCCTTTTCCACATTACCCGATTCGCTCACCCGGCTGCTTCCACTTCCATGATTACCACCGGGACCGGGCTCAAATCGCGGAAACGCTCAGCGTCTTCTTTCGTGCCGACCACACCGGCACCGTAGTGCATCGGAATCGCTACTTTGGGTTGGATGGCTTCGGCCGCCTGAGCAGCTTCCTCGGCGGTCATCACATATTTCCCGCTGACCGGCAACAGGGCGACATCGCAGACTATATTGTCCATCTCGGGGATGTAGTCGGCATCACCGGTGAAGTACAACCGCTCCTCGCCAAGGGTGATCACAAACCCCAAATGCCCTGCCTGCTTACGGTGGAAGGGCTTGCCAATATTGTAGGCTGGTATCGCCTCTACAGTCACACCTCTTACCTCCATCGATTCGCCAACCTGCAGAACCGTGACCGGTGGAGAGAGGTCAGCCGCCGCGGTGTGATTGGTGATCACTGTTGTTGAGTCTTTGCGAACTCGCTCTACATCCTCCGGCGAACAATGGTCATGATGTTCATGGCTGACCAGGATTAGATCAGCTGCTGGGCTTCCCGGCGGCAAGCGCCAGGGATCCAGGTAAATTACGATCGGTTGGTCGATGCGAAAGCTGTCATGACCTAACCAATGCAAGTGGTCTAGTAATTCCGGATGTTCGCCTTTCATCGGGTTCCTCCTCTCAGTAACAATCTGATTTTACCTTATCATTAATGAGTAGAGGTGGTTCACCGTACGTGCCGCGAAAACCGGCGGCACGCCGGTACGAGACGGCGCGAACCGCCCCTACCTAAGACCGGGACATTACATGTTGGTCCAAGAAATTTTCCACAATCACTAGAGCCTCAGCCTCATCAACATATGTTCTTACAACCAACCCCGGCGAGTCGTTACCGGTGAGCATTTTCGAAACCGTGACGTCTTGACGGCAGCAGCACAACACCGGCTTGCCCAAGCTGAGTGCAATGGCGATCTCGTAACCCACACCGTGTGAAGGGGTGGTTACTTCAGCAACAACAGCGTCACACGCCTGGATCCAGTTTATGTCACGATTGTATACCTCGGCTGGATCGACAACTTGCTCCAGGTCCATAACTTCAGGATGAGCGAGGTGAGCCGTGGGCACCTCATGCCCCAGAGCGAGAAGATGGTTAACGATTACACCATAGATCGCCTCCTCGTTTCGTCCACCGGTAAGTGAGCAGGAAAAATAAATATTCATCTCTCGTGTCTCCCCTTCCTGACGTACGTAATGTCTTCGTGCATACCAACCGCGCAGAAACGCTTGGTGATCACCTCTGAGCATGATACCATGCCCGGCATGTACCATGCATTCTTAGATGGTAAGGAAATGCCCACCGCCCGGTGATAAAACCAGGCGGTTTTGGGTTGCCTGATACGTTTGCCTTCCAAGCAAGATAAGGCTTTAAGAGGTACGTGAGAAATGTCGGAAAGATACCAAGGAGCCGTCAAGTGGTTTAACGCGGTCAAAGGTTATGGTTTCATCGGCTGCGAAGATGGAGACGATGTCTTTGTCCACTTAAGCGCGATCAACATGGACGGCTACCAAAAACTAGAGGACGGACAGCAAGTCGAATTCAGCATCGAGACCAGTGAAAATGGCCTACAAGCAGCTGATGTAGATGTGATTTAAGCTTCCACCCCTCAATCATGCAACACAACGCCCTGCCTATATGGCGGGGCGTTTTGTTACACCCACTTTCCCGACCTAGCAACTTGTGCTAAGATCGACATACGCTGAGGAAACTATGGATACGCGAGATCCCCTACGCTTCCTGCAACAAGAAGCCACCCGGCTGCGCGATGAGAACCAGGAACTCAGGGAGGAATTAACCATCCTGCGCTCGTCGGTTCGCGTGCTGAGTGCCCTCCAAGACCTCATCCATCAATTAACTCCCGACACCGATGTGATCGCCTTGCTCGACGATCTATTGGCCTCAGCGCTGACCGTGTTGGGTGCCAGTGATGGATCACTGCTGTTAATCGACGATGATACCAGCGAGCTCGTCTTCGCCGTGGTACACGGCGAAGCCCGCGATAGCTTGACCGGCTATCGCCTGCCGCCAGGACAAGGGATTGCCGGCTGGGTGGCCACCAACCGAACCCCCTTGGTCCTGCGGGATGTTCGCAATGACCCCCGTTTCTACCCACAAGTGGATGAAACCTTCGGTTTTCAGACACGCACACTGGCCTGTGTCCCATTGCTCGATGGAGAACGCGTCCTGGGGGTAATCGAGGCGATTAATAAGATCTCTGACCGCGAGTTCTCACCCGAGGACCATGATCTATTATTGATTGTCGCTCAACTAGCAGCGGTGGCCATCTCGCGCGCTGAAACTTTCACCGAGCAAGCAGACTAGTCTCTCAGTTTAGCCCCCAGTTCCGATTCCAGCCTCTTGATCACCTTCGCCCGGATTTTTCTCACCTCATCGTCAGCGAGCGTCCGGTCAGATGCTTGATAGACCAGGGAATAGGCCAGGCTCTTCTTTCCCCGACCAACCTGTTCGCCCCGAAAGAGATCAAACAGACGTACATCGACTAACAGGGGTTCACCAGCAAGGCGCAGGATGTTCTCCACTGTATCCGCCGGTACATCTTCGTCTACAACCACCGCTAAGTCCTCCAAAACTGGAGGAAAAGTCGGAACTGATTGTATGGTGTGGCTCTCGGGGATGATGGCCAGGATTGCTGCCATATCAAGGTCTGCCGCTAGCAGAGGCGCCCCAGGTAGGTCATAACGCTCGACCACCTTAGGATGCACCTCACCCAGCACTCCAAGTAGTTGCTCCCCGAGCATAATCCGGGCGCACTTCCGGGGATGGAAGGAGAGGTCCTCAACCGGCTCATAATGCACCTTTTCAAGCAGGAGACCAGTTAGAAGCGCATCAACAAGCCCCTTGAGGTCGTAAAAATCCATTGGCTCCATGTCAGACCCTTGCCAGGTAGGTAGGGCACGTGGTCCGGTTAGGGCGATCACTAAGTGCAATGGCTCCTCCGGCAGCCCACCATTTTCATCAGCCAGGTAAACTGGTCCTATCTCGAAGATGGAAATTCGCTCCTGCATACGAGAATTACGCTCGACAACCTCAAATACGCTAGCTAGCAAGCTATGACGCATTACTACTCGGTCACTGGAAATTGGGTTGGCCAAGCGGATGTAAGGCCTATCCTCAGGCGGTGCCTGTGGAGGAAGAATGCGCGCCTCACGCTCCGGCGAGGTCATACGATAGGTTACCACCTCCTGCAACCCTAGGCTTACCAATAGGTCTCGAACGCGCTCTTCGCACTCGAGCAATGAGTTACCATATTGAGGTGGGATGGTGTCGGAAATCTGGGTTTCAGGGATACGGTCGTAACCGTATACACGGGCGATCTCTTCGATAAGATCTGCCACTCCGACCACCCCTTGACCGATATCCAGCCGGTGATCAGGTGTGGTTGCACGCAATGTCTGACCATCCACCTCGACCACAAACTCCAGACGACGCAGGATGTCGGCTATCTCCTCCACCTCGAGGCGAATCCCCAGCAAACGTTCAACATCGTTTGGGGTGATCTCGATCGTGGGATCCACCGGCGGCAGTGGGTATTCGTCGACCAACCCTTCAGCTATGATCCCTCCAGCCAAGCGAGTTACAAGTGCCAGACCTCGACGGACGCCCCGTTCAGCCATAGCGGGATGGACGCCGCGCTCGAAGCGATAGGCGGCATCCGAAGACAACTTTTGAGCAGCGATAGTGCGCCGGATGTTTATGAAGTTCCAGGCTGCACCTTCAAGCAACATGTTGGTAGTGTTTTCGTCGACCTCTGACTCGGCGCCCCCCATAACCCCGGCGATGGACAGAGCACCCGCCTTGTCGGCCACCAATACGCTGAATTCGTCCAACACGCGGTCAACCTCGTCCAGCGTGGTCAGGCGCTCGTCCGGTTCCGCGAGACGGGTGATGATCGTCGGCGGCTTGCCACCTGCTCGTTTCACCAACACGTCATAATCGAAGGCGTGCAGCGGTTCACCAATCTCAAGCATCACGTAATTAGTGGCATCGACAATGTTGTTGATTGGCCTCATCCCCGCCAGACGTAAGCGGCGTTGTATCCAGTAAGGGCTGGGGGCGACCTTAACCCCTTCGATCAGACCAAGCACGAAGCGCGGGTTGAGCTCCGGGTTGCGAATCTCAAGCTTCACCCGACCCTTGATCGGTGGGCCGTCCATAGCAATGTCGTAGGAAGGCTCCTTCAACTCCGCACTGGTGAGTGCCGCGACCTCGCGCGCCACACCCAGGATGTTAGCGTTACGGGCGACATTGGGTGTGATGGCGATGTCGAACACGGCATCGCCCATATAATCAACCAACGGCATCCCGACCGGTGCATCATCGTCTAGGATGATGATCCCCTCATGATCGTCAGAGATTCCAAGTTCCTTCTCTGAGCAAGCCATCGAGTAGGACTCGACGCCACGGATCTTTGTCCGCTTCAGGGTCATCAGTTCCAAGCCGGGCTTGTGGCCATCGTAGATGCAGGCTCCCTCGCGGGCGTAAGCCACCTTTAGCGGCTTTTCCAGCGGTCCTTCCCCTTTATAAGGAAATAGGTTAGGTGCGCCGGTGAGCACGATGTGCTCCTTCTGTCCGTCATCCAGCCGGCAGAGCACCAGCCGATCAGCGTTGGGGTGGGGCATCACCTCCAACACCTCCCCAACCACGATCTTGCCGGGATCCCAGGCCAGACCGGTGATGTTTGTCTCTACCTGGCGATGCCCACTTACGTGACCCTCGAACTTTCCTTCCGGCAAGGGTAGACCGACGTAATGAACCTCCTCGACCTCCAATCCGGCCAACGTCATCCGGTGAACCAGTTCTTCAATAGGGAGATCGATGTCGACGAAGTCTTTGAGCCAAGAAATTGGTACTTTCATGTCAAATCCTTATGCATTACTCGATGATCGAAAAATTATAAAAATGGCACTTAGGCACCTGGGCACTTAGAATTGATCCTCAGCAGTGTTTCTCCCTTCTCGATCATTGTAAGTTCCATATGCGCCAGGTTCCGAGATGGAAAGTCTCGCTCTTGGTTCATCAATACCACGCTTGCTCCGCTTTAAGAAGGATATATATCCATTCAGCATTCGGCGAAGTTTGTTTATATCCTCGGCAACCTGTGTAAATCGCTCCTCACTGATATAACCCAAATCCCTAGCAATGCAGAGGTGCGAATATGTCTCCTCAAGAGAACCCCGAGCGATATAGCAGAACCTCACACCTTCTTGAAAATAGTATCTACCAAAACCTTCAGCGATGTTTGCCGGTATGCTTTGGGCAGATTTTCGTAGCTGTGTGGTGAGACCCCACTTTTCCTCGGGTGGAAGCACGGGCAAGATATCGTGACACACACGAACTGCTAACCCCTTGGCAATTTGCCACACATCCAAGCTCTCCAGACCTTTTACGCTCATGATCCATCCACTAAGAGGCTAATTACAGATCCTTATACCTTAGTGCCCCGGTGCCCAAGCGCCAATAACCCCTCTCAATCAGAATTGCTCTAGAAACCTCAAATCATTCGCCCAGAAGTAGCGAATATCCTCAATACCATATTTGAGCATGGTGATTCGCTCCGTACCCATGCCGAAGGCAAAGCCAGAGAACACCTCTGGATCGTAACCTCCGTTGTGGAGAACGATGGGATGGACCATGCCGCAACCGAGTATCTCCAGCCAGCCAGTACGCTTGCACACCTGGCAACCTTCCCCACCACAAATGAAGCACTCAATATCCATCTCAGCTGAGGGCTCGGTGAAGGGGAAGTGTGCGGCACGGAAACGAGTGCGCACTTCCTGTCCAAACATGCGTCGAGCAAAGGCGGTCAGCGTGCCTTTCAGGTCAGCGAAGGTTATGCGTCGGCCGACGGCAAGACCCTCTACCTGGTTAAATTGGATTTCAGAACGAGCGGATATTTGCTCGTATCGATAACACATCCCGGGCAAAATCACGCGGATCGGTTCCGGCGCTCGCTCCCGCATAACATGGATTTGGCCGGGTGAGGTGTGGGTACGCAGTAACACTCCGGGTTCGGTAGTGTGAAATGTATCCCACATGTCTCGCGCCGGGTGATGCTCCGGTATGTTGAGCAGTGCGAAATTATTTTCGTCACTCTCCACCTCGCGCGAGAGGTAGACCTGGAAGCCCATCTCGGCCCAGATGGCATAGATCTGGCGTAGAGTTTGGTTGGTGGGATGAACTCGGCCATGAGACACCGACCGTCCAGGTAGCGTGACGTCTAGACGCCCCTCCCGCAGCGAGCGATCCAACGTCTCAGCTCGTAAGGATTCGAATTGCGCCTCATAGGCCTTTTCAAGCGCGTTCTTGACCTCGTTGGCACGCCTCCCTACGGCCGGACGCTCCTCCTTGGATAAATCACGCAATCCAGCAGTGATCGTCGCCAGTTCGGCTGAACGACCTAGGTACTTTACCTTCCATGCCTTCAGATCGGCTTGCCCTGCAACCCGCTCCAACTCAGCTAAGGCTTTATCTTCAAGCTCGGATAACCGCTCTAGCATAAGTCCCTCCTTACCTCTCGATCGAGAAACTACCTACAATAAACTAAAATACAAATCCCGCCCATCAAGGGGCGGGAGATCCCCGCGGTACCACCCTTGTTGACCCCGAAAGGCCCACTCTGCACCGACAGCCAAACCACAGCATTGCACGGTATACGCTCAACCTGAGGGTTGGCGATCGGCTCCCCTATGTTAACGGTGGGGATCCGGCCCGAACTACTGGCCCCTAGGGGGGCGTTCCCCCGGGCAGCTCAAGAGGGAACTTCGACAGGTTTCTTTTGAGCCGGGGTTCCAGTCACGCCCCGGCCTCCCTGGCAAGCTCCACCTGTCTACTTTCCTCGGTCACAGCTTTTATCTGTTGGTGTCCAATAATATCTCGAAAGCAGATGTGATGTCAACTGGAATGCTCGATTCGGACAAGGCCTTGTCACCACAGCGACCCCGTCCTGCTCTATCCAATGGTTTTCACAATAAAGATTAGAACCATCAGCCCAACTGTTAACCCACACAATCCGACCAGCAGGCCACCCCATTTGAGCGGTATCTGCCTGCTTCCCTCGGGCATCAGAGGTGTATTGGGGTCGAGGTACGGATACAATTCGTCGATCGCCGGCGTCGGGACGGATGTGTTGCGGGTCAGTGCCAGGAATTCATCGGCGAGGTGTTGGATTTCATCGCGCGCCACGTTAGCGTGGCCCACCAAGGCAACCTTCATCGCGTCTAGAGTAATCAAGCGCCGCAATAAGACGATAAGAATCGGCTCCGGAATCCACTCAAAGATCTTCATATTGGCCGGGGTGATGGGTACGCCGAGTGCCCGCAGCATCTGGAAACCTTCGCGAATAGCACGGGTGGTTAGGACAAGCCCATCGCGCGTACGGGCTAATCGGTAGTTGTCAGTCCCAGCAGCGTATAGGGCAGGGCAAAGCGAGGGCATCAGCAGGGCAACGTGGGTCTTGAGCCAGTCGTCCATATCGGTGCGTATTTCAGCCTTGTATCCAATGGTAGTTTCGAGAATGCGAGCGACCCTCTTCGTCCGATCCGTGACGCGGCCATCGACCTCACCAAAAGGGATAGCTGCCTTATCCTCTTCCCTACCGGCAAGACAGTGAATGATGTAACCTTCAAAATATCCGGCCGACCTCGGAAAACCGATCAATACCCGTTCTACTCCCAAAGCATCGACCAACTCCCCGGGTCCGGCAGCGTTATTCATCAAGAATAAGACATTAGGGGTATGCCGGTTGGCCGCCAGTATAGGCAGGATGTCCAGCGCGTGGTTCTTACGCATGATGACCAATACCAGATCATAAGCGTCTTCAGCGGCAAGCGTTTCTACGACATTAACCCGGGTTACTGTCTGCTGATCGGTGTCCACATCATGCAGCACAATGCCGTGTTCCCGTAGGTCGGTTAGTCGCTGACCCCGCGCTAGGATCGACACATCGTTCCCGCCTTCCTGCAACCGCGCGGTAAACAAGCTGCCCAAAGGACCGGCACCATAAACCAAGATCTTCGCTCCGCTCGTCCCTGAACCCTCCTTTGTGTTGGCACTCACCTCGATTTCCTCCCAACGAATATCGCGGACCCCAGGTACCTGAAAATGTCCTTGGGAAGACGTTTCCTTAAAAGAGACAACCTCCCTGACCAGCATTATGCCACACCGCCAGTCGCACCAATAGGATGAACGCGAGAATCTATACATCCCAGTATCGAAAA
>JAUVOZ010000036.1 GCA_030598885.1 Anaerolineae bacterium
ATGAAGCAAAGCTTCTGTATCGACCACCTTTCCCCTTGAAGTATTTATCAGCAGGGCAGTTGGTTTCATCAGCTTAAGCTGGGGGTAGCTGATCAAATGGAGGGTTTGTTTTGTAAGAGGAACATGAAGTGTTGTGATGTCGGCCTCAGTCAGGAGTTCCTCAAATGTGACCAGTCTTGCGTTCAACTTAAGTTCAACTTCAGTTCGTTGTAGGGGATCATGGTATACCAAATTAGAGCCGAAAGCCTTAATCCGCTGGGCGACTGCCTCTCCTATTCGACCCATGCCAACAATCCCAACAGTTTTTCCAAATAAATCGTGCCCCAGGAGGAGACCAGGATCCCATGTGCTCCATAAACCTGACCGGGCATATTCGACCGCCTCTGGTATTCGACGGGCGACGCTTAAGATCAAGGCTACAGTGAAATCCGCGGTGGAGTCGGTCAGAACGTCAGGTGTATGGCCGACCTGGATCCCCCGACGACGACACGCATTAAGATCGATATGCTCATAGCCTACCGACATCGTACTGATCACACTCAGACGGGGGGCACCTTGTATGAGATGATCATCGATGCGGTCGGTAAGCAAGCAAAGGAGACCATCGCAATCTTTGACCATTTGTGTCAATTGATGATAAGTTGGAGGTTCATGTTTAGACCAGATCGTTATTTGGCCTAAGTTTTGAAGTCGATCAAGAGCCGATTGGGCGATCGACCGGGTGACAACAATATCCGGTTTTTCCATCAACCCTCCCATTTTAGTATTCCCAGTATACCTGGGAGCAGCATGAGAAGCTATAAAACAATGAGTAACGCTTCATACGACGACATATAGTTAAACTACGATAAACGGGTTTCGGGATGGGATAATTGGCTCATGTAAACAACCTATATCTTCACTGTATAATCGACTTAGAGTTACGCTAGGGTGTATCAGGTGAGCGAAAATTCGCCAATGGCGGAAAAAATCGCAGGGAGCGATGGCCAGTCAGCCTCGGAGGTCGCAGCCCTCTTTCAGAGGTTAGCTTTGGATTTGGGCCAGATTCAAGATACGAATCTGGCGCTAGATGTCATTTTACGACAGGGTCAGAAGCTGCTCGAGGCAAGTAGCGCGGCTGCTTTTGTGATCGGTGAAGATGGCTATCCTGTACATCACATCTTGATAGATTTACCTACTAAGGCAGTCGACCTGCTGGCTAATGCCTTAGAAATTCTTTTCACTGATGCGCCACATGAATTGCTCTCCGGCGCGGTGATGATCGAAGATCTGGCTGCTGAGGATTGTCCGGACTTGGTCAATCTGGGGGAGCTGGGAGTGGATTCTTGCTTGGTTCTCCCCCTGGCTCAGCGTGGTGATCTCCTCGGAGCACTTTGGTTCTTATTTAAAAAACGTCATCATCTAACAAAACTGCGATTGAATTGGGCGGTAGTTCTTGCCAGTCATGCGTCGCTCACTCTTGAGAATGCACGCTTGGTTGATTTGGCGTTGAGACAAGCCACTGAGTTGGGGGCTTTCTATGAAACCGCAGCGACTGTCGAGAGCAAGCACGACCAATCTGACTTGCTCAATCAAATCCTCAACCAGATGACAACCTTGCTTGATTGCCAGATGGGGGTCATTTTCCTGGCTGATGAAGAAAGACATATGCTTACGCCAGTGGTCCACCGTGGGATCCGCAATGGTTTTCAGGTTATGGAATGTCCGTATGGTGAAGGAGTGGCAGGAAGGGTAGCTGAAACTCGTGAGCCTCTCGTAGTCGATGAATGTAACAACTGGGAGGGGATGGCTGAGTCCTTGGAAGGGAGCAGCAGTAGCGTGCGGGTGTTAGGCATGCCCATGATATGGCATCAGCGTTTGATAGGTGTCTTGGATTTAGCGGCGAATATCACCAGAAGGTCTTTCTCGGCGAAAGACATTCGGCTCGCGAAGTCAGTTGCATATCAGGCAGCAAATGCACTTGGGATAGCTAGTCTCATAGAGTCAGAACGTAGGCAATTTCGCATGGCAGAAGCTCTACAGGAGGCTTCTCTGGTCTTCAGTCATCAAGTTGAACTAGATGAAGTTCTTGATCGCATTCTCGAACAGGTGATGCATGCTTTCCCCTGTGACGCGGCGAATATCCAACGGGTTGAAGGAAACCGGATACAGATCATACGCCATCGGGGTTACGAACGCTTCGATCTTTCAACCGGATCGATTAACGAGTTTTCTGTGGAGATTGAAGATGATATTAACCTACAACGTTTGATGGCCGGTGAAGTTGTGGTTATACCTGATACCACTCAGGAACCATCCTGGAACTTCCATCCAGGGTGGGAGTGGGTGAGGTCGTGGGCTGGTTCTCCCATTCAGTATGGTCAAGAAATTCTCGGTTTTATCAATCTTGATAGTTCTACCTCAGGCACCTTTGATGATGCCACCATTCAATCGCTAGCAGCCTTCGCCGCACATGCTTCAGCCGCGATGCATAAAGCAGAACTCTACCGAAGATTAGCAGGAGAACATCGGAGACTGCGAACGCTTTATGATATTGAACGGGCAGTCACCGTAAGCCTAGAGCCAGATGAAATATTAACTCATCTGTTAGAGGGCGCGCTAGATGCTGTACATGGTGTGTTCGGTCAAATTTTCATGGTAGCGGATGATAAAAAAGATACGCTTAAGCGCGGACCGAGAGTGGATCGCCTGGGGGACGATGATTTAGCAGTTCATCCCCAAGCGAGACAGTTGGTAGAACAGTCAATCAACCAGGTCACCCCTGTGCACGCTACCTTGATTTATCCTTCACGAAGCTATAGCGTTCTTGCTTTCCCCATCGCAACTGGCAAGCACGTCTGGGGGGGCGTTCTGGTATGGATGGCAGACGACGAGGAAAGCATCGAGGCGTGGCTTGAAGTATTTCGTGCAGCCGGTCAGCAGGTTGGCTTGGCATTGACCAATGCGGATCAACATGCACAGGTGCAGCGTCGCCTGGCCGAAATGACCCTTCTTCAGCGAGTGGTCAGAGCTATTGCGGGAAGATTGGAAGTGGAATCCATGCTCCGAGAGGTGACCGAGCAGCTTCATACGAACCTGGGATTCCCGGCGGTTCAAATCTATCGGCGAGTGGGTGATGAGTTAGTGCTGGTAGAGGCTAGCGGCCCTCAACCAATCTTAGAGCGGATGCAAATCCAGCGGGGGATCATGGGCCGCGTTGCAAGAACAGGACAACCGGCACTTGTTGAAGACGTACATAAAGATCCGGACTATGTGGCCGGATTAGTAGGTACGCAAGCTGAGTTGGCGGTTCCAATCCGGCTAGATGAAGAGATTATTGGTGTATTAAATATTGAAACTTCTGATCCGTCTCATGTCGATAATGGCGCGCTGGAATTGCTAATGCTTCTTGCGGATCAGGTCTCAGTGGCATTGCAAAATGCTACTTTGTATGAGCGCGTACAAGATAATGTCGTTCATCTTGAAGAACAAATCAAGATCCGAACTCTTGAATTAGAACAAGCATTAGAAAAAGCACAAGAAGCGGATCACGCCAAAGCCCAGTTTGTTGGAGATATTTCACACGAATTACGTACTCCGTTGACAAACATCGGTCTTTACCTTGACCTGGTTGAAATGGGCGACGAGGATCGGTTTATAGAATATATGACTACCTTGAGGCGCGAAACGGAACGTCTGGGATCACTCATTGAGCAGTTATTAGCAATCTCTCATCTCGATACTGGTCAGGTAGAGCTAAAACCCGAACCAACCGACGTTAATTCATTGATTCAAGTTCTGGTTTTGGATCGAGCACGCATGATCGGAGAGAAAAATCTGGATTTGAATGTGGTGACCAGGAAAGATCTCCCATTGGCTTATGTTGACCCACAGCATATCATTCAAGCGATGACTAATTTATTGACCAACGCAATGAACTACACACCCTCCGGTGGAAAGATAAATATTGAAACCAAGCAACGCACATGGAAGGGCAGACAGTGGGTGACAGTTGCGGTGGGTGATACGGGTCCGGGGATCACCGGAGAGGAAAAGAAACGGGTCTTTGATCGGTTTTATCGGGGACTGGTGGGAAAAACCAGTGGGATCCCTGGCACCGGTTTGGGTTTACCTATAAGTAAGGAGATAGTCGAGCGTCACGGAGGACGAATTGAGTTAGTGAGTAAAAGCGGAGAGGGAACATGCTTCACATTGTGGTTACCAGTGGCTGAACAGACAGATCCTGACCATCGGTGACCCTCTTATGCTAGATAAAAGAAGTGGAGCAACATCATGATACTTTACTTTGAACATGGTTAGTTTGGCTCAGCTCTTGCACGAGAATGAAAGTATGACCGACCAGGAAAATAACAACTCTGGTGCGACTCTGCTTGTAGTTGAAGACGATCTTGCCTTGCTTAGGGCGCTTCAAGACATCTTGGAGGCGGCAGGTTTTCAGGTACGGACAGCTACCCATGGGGAGGAGGCGCTGGAGTCCTTCCGCCAGAAGAAGCCGGACATGATTCTTTCCGATATCTCGATGCCGGTCATGGATGGGCTTCAACTTTTCGAGGCCATACGCAGGCAGTCGGGAGGTATGGCTATCCCCTTCATCATCCTCTCCGCACACAGTAGCGGTAGAAGAGAGGATAAATTCCGCGGCAGATCATTGGGGGTTGATGATTACATCACCAAACCTATTAGTAGTCATGAATTGCTGACCACGGTGCGCGCTTGCTTGAGACGGTCGGATGAGCTCATGGCGGAGCAGATTAAAATTGCTTACAAAGATAGCTTGCTCGCATTCGCCAACGCAATTGAGTTGAGGGATAAAACTACTTATAAGCACGTAAGACGGATCGATGCTTATGCACAAGCGATGGCAAATGAGCTAGGGTGGGATGAAACTCGGCGGGAGGCATTGGAGTACGGCGCAATTCTACATGATATTGGCAAGCTCGAAGTGAATTTAGGCATCCTATCAAAGAAAGAGGAATTAACGCCAGAGGAATGGGAAGAAATGCGTAAACATCCCGAGTTCGGCGTTAAAATGATCGAGACAATTGACTACTTAGTACCTGTGGTTCCTATGATTCTTCATCACCATGAACGGTGGGATGGTTCGGGTTATCCATATGGATTGTCAGGGGAAGAAATCCCTGAGGAAGCGCGTCTACTTGCCGTTATAGATAGTTTCGATGCCATGACGACCGATCGTCCTTATCGATCGGCCATGCCTCCTGAGATCGCATTGGAGGAAATTAAACAACGGGCTGGAGTGCAATTCGATCATAAGATGGTAGAAATATTTCAACTTATTTGGGAGAGTAGTGTAGTTAAGTCAATTATGAGAGATCAAGTAGAAAGTGGAGATGAAATTGAGGGAAAAGAGAGAGGAGTCCAATATTAGCCATTAAAGAATGGCTAAATTCACCTCCCCCAAGCGATGCAAGACGTTGGGCACCCAGGCTAACAAGCCAGGGTGTTTTTAGTATGCTAGTATCCAGTAACTGAATGGGTTTGAAAAAAATGGAGGTGAATGAATGGGGAGGGGGAATGAATTTTATTGGGATATCAATATGCATAAATGAGATACTTCGTCGCCTCGCCCCTTAGAATGTCATTATGCTATCACAACTGCTGGTTGTAGAGGTAAGTATCTGAAAATAGGGGGCTTGACAAACTGGGCGTATTTCTGGTAATCTTATTATGCTTATGATAAGTACTATTATCGCAAGCAAGAAATATTCAAGGACAACTATACAATATGCATACTGATGTTGTCAAACGCTTATGACGACTATAAAAGAATCGATCAATGATTATCTAGAGACCGTCTCGTTGTCTCGTAGTCCAAATACTGCCCGAACATACCGTAATGCATTGGAAGCGTTTTCCGTAACGCTAGAGGTTATCGGCGTCGATCAGGAAACCACACCGGCATCTAAGGCTTCTGAAAATTGGATAGCTGATTTCTCCACTGCATTAAAAGGATACGCACCTGCGAGCGAGCGACTATACCTTACTGCAGCCACCGGATGGTACGAATTCCTGGCTGCTGAGCGATTAGCCGACATAAATATTCCGCGTATACGCTCGCTGATTCGACGACGCGCACGCCGACCAGGACAACGCCTCCCCCAATTTCCACGAAAACACATTGAAACAGTATTGCATTATGCAATTAATCTTACAAAAGCTCCGGCGAAAGACGAACGGGCACATCTGCGCAATCTCCGCGATCGATCTTTCTTACTCACCTTGGCCGACACTGGCCTTCGTGTTCATGAGGCATGTAATCTGCGCCGAGGGGACCTAGATTGGAACGAAGGACGAGCACAATTGGTGGGTAAAGGAGATCGTGAGGCATTAGTCCGCTTCTCAAGACGCGCTATCTCAGCCCTGAGAGAATACCTTATTGCTCGAGCTAAATTAGACGGTGCTTCTGGCAGACCTCTGAGTGCCCTACCCCTCTTTGCTCGTCATGACCGTGGAGCTGGGAAAAAAGTGCTTCCAATTACTACAACGACCGGTCGGGCAATCGTCCACCAGCGTACTGGCGAGTCTCTGGGGCCTGAGCATAAGGGCGTCATCACCCCCCACTCATTCCGACATTATTTTGTGACCACCGTCCTGCGAGCTTCAGGTGGTAACCTCAAGCTAGCTCAGGAACTTGCCCGTCACCGCAACATCACCGTCACCCAACGCTACGCACATTTATCAGATGATGAGCTTGATCGGGGTTATTATGATATCTTCGATTCTTGAATATCTAATTGGTGGTAGACGATTTTGACTTCAGGGTAGACCCAATGTACCATTGAGAGGGTCTGAACGCCTACCCTATGATTTGATGAGGTTTGGTCCTCATAATTTGTTTACCATCATCTAGACAGACGGTCCTGTTTTCTACCAGGAGAGCAAAGACAGTGAAAAAGGAAGTTATTCTGAGTGTTCTGATAGCCGTCATTCTGGGTGCGACAAGTGTGGCACGGGCAGAAGGGCAAGAAAGAAATCGTGTAGTAGAATTGCTTCCTACGGCATCTGTAATTTCTCCGGTCATCAGCCCGAATGACACCCAGGAGATCTTTATCACCGTACGTGATCAGAACCTCAACCCTATTTCAGGCGCAGCTTCGATGGTCACGATCCATCTTCCAAACGGAGATCAGAGCGTATTGATGCCCTTGTCAGACGAGAATGGTGTCAGCCGGCTAAACCTTAGCATTAATAATCAACCTCCAGGTGCTATCGTTTCTCTAGAATACCGGGTAGTCTATGGTGACCTCCAAGCCACCACACGCGATTCGTTCCGCATATGGTGGTAAACCGACATCAGTAAGGTCAAGTTATCCTCGCAAAAGATGAAAATAATTGCTGTAGCAAACCAAAGAATGGGCGTAGGAAAGACTGCCATAACCCTATCTTTGGGCATGGCGCTGTCCGAACGGGGTCTGCGGATACTCATGGTAGATCTTGATCCTCAAGCCGCACTTAGTGCAGCTTGTGGCGTCGAGGAGGCACAAGGTGCCAGTTTAGCCAATGTGCTCGGTGGATCAGGCCCAGGAACAGTTGAAATGAGGGACATATTAAAAGAAGTTTATCCTGGCCATAATTGTTATTTAGCTCCGGCTGACCTTGAATTGACTCTCTCAGAATTAGGTTTGAATTTCAGGATAGGACGAGAAAGCGTGTTAGAGAAAGCCCTGGAAACGGTATCAAAAGAATTTGACCTGGCGGTATTAGATTGCCCATCGGCCTTGGGGATGCTGGCGGTCAATGCGCTGAACTCAGCCCAGGCAGTGCTCATTCCAACTCGACCAGAGATAGCTGATTTGCGAAGTATAGAGTTGTTTCTAACCGTGCTTGAAAGGATTAAAAAGGAAATCAATCCCGATCTTGAAACACTCGGTGTCTTGGTGACATATTACAATCGTGAGCTAGGTCCCCATAAGGCTGCGATTAAAGCGATGAGGGAGGCTGGTCTTCCTTTGCTGGAGGTGGGGATTGAAGAAGGGGATCACGAGATCGAGGATCAGTTAAGTGAAATGTCACGCCCCATTGACATCCCAGGTGATCCTCGAACCAGAACCCAATTGGCCAAATTAGTCGAACAGTGGCTAGCTGGCTGGCGAACTTGGCAACCCTCAATCACAGAATCATAGGGAAATTAATTGCGGCGAACCTGGCTTCAATGGTATCCTTTGCCGAGGTTAGCCGAGGGTATTGGATTCAAAGCCTGCGATAACTATGTCATAATATGAGTTCGTGCAGCTCGGTTAACTTAAAATCGTCTTCTGGTTTTCCCTGAAGGGAACAGCATGAGGCGTCGCGCCTATATCGCATTTCTGATCATCATTCTTATTTGTTTTGGGATAGGGATATTTTCTACTCTACTTTCCCAAAACGATGGAGCGCCATCAATTTCCCCGGATGCCCCCACCCCAACTGAAGTTCCTTCAAACCAGACTCTGTTGATACTTGGAGTTGACCAATTCGATAATCCTGATCCAATGCTCTATGCAATATGGTTTGTGATTCATAGGATACCTGAAGAAGAAGTAGTTCTCTTCGGAATTCCGCTAAATTATCAGGTGAATGGATCTGGAACGGACACTCTGAGGAGTATATTCTCATGGTCTGTGGAAGAAGGCGTGGAGGGTGTATCAACCGAGTTCATGAATGAGCTACAAACTGCGGTTCCTCATGTGAGACTGGATATGGTAGTAATCATGGATGAAACCTTCTTTGCGGCTCTTGTGGACTACATGGGTGGAATCCCAGCGGGTGACATTATTCTTCCTGGGCTAGAAGCGATAGCTGCCCAACGATTGATGTTTAACAAGCCAGATGCCTTGCTGGAATTCCAAGCCAATACGCTTGATGTTCTGCGTTATCAATTACCGATGAAGGATCCATCGATGTCATCGTCAGCGGATGATGATTTAAGACCTCTATTCGATATGATACCCGACCATTGCATCGTACCATTGGATCCAGGCCAGCTCATTCTAAAGGCTCCTCGATTCTTATTCAATCGCCCTCAATCAATCCGTATCGAACTCATGCCCCACAGTCCTGCTCAGTGATTCCTCTTCACTCCTCGAGGGTAGTTTTTTCAGTGCACTCATTCATTTGATAGAAATTTGTAAGGCGGTTTGATTGGCATATCGTGTTACTCTAGAAACACTGGAAGAGGAGAGGAAAGGATAGTTGTAATTCTATGCTGCTAAACAAGCTTCGACGTTTGTTTGAGTCTGAAGCACCTCAGATTCATCATAAACCTCCATTAAGACAATATCCATCAGCTATTAGTCCTGCGCATCCGACGCCACCAAGCATATCGCACCGCATATCAAATCCAATAGGTAGGGCTATTCCGGTAACCCAAGCAAAACCAGTAGCTCGAACTAACGAGTTGACGACAACTGACACCCAGGAAGAAGCTCATGAGTACCTAGCGCGTGTTCAGGGAAAGATTGGAAAATTAGCCGAAGAATTCGCCTCAGGCATGATCAATCGTGAACAATTCCAGGAACTATACGATCACTATCAACGGGAAATTCGAACTATTGAAACATGGATGGATCTGGCTCCACAATCCGATGCATGGCGAGACGCAAGCTCTGAGGGTAGGAGTATTGTGATTCGCAAGCAGCATATGGCTCGAATCCTGGGATATGCTGTATATAAAAATGACTCGGGAATGCCGGTTGCCACAATTGGTAAATTCGAGGTGGATGCAGCCTTGTACGTGCCCATGCTCTCATCCTATCGGTCTGCTGCTTGGGAGATATTTGGCGCAGGCATGCGCTCCTTACAGATCGAGAACGGGCGATGGCTATGCTTCGTGCCCGGGGAATCAACCACTCTGATGGCACTTTTCTCTACAGAACCGGCAACAAAACAGTTGAAGTCCCTCGATCAAATACATAGGTTATTCGAACGGGCAAACCGCCACATGTTGAGCAGCCCGGTTATCGATGCGAACGCTTTGGTCCTCCCGCATCAGTCTTTCGTAGGTCACAAACGCTAACAATTCATTGGGGTATACACAGACGTGGGCAAGATACCAGTGTTAAAAGTCGTCATAGCTGGCGACGGAAACGTAGGCAAGACATCACTGGTGCGTCGTTATTGCGAGGGGAAATTTGATACTTCGCGCGTAGCCACAATTGGGGTAGATTTTCAAACCCATACTGTAGATCTTCCTAGTGGTCAAGTTAAACTCTCTATATGGGATATGGCTGGTCAGGAACGTTTCCGTGTGGTTCGAGGTGGATTCTACCGGGGGAGTTTAGCAGCCGCGTTGGTATTTGATATCACAAACCCTTCCAGCTTGACCAACCTCGAAAGTTGGTATCAGGAAATTTCTGAGGTCGCCCCCAATCAGAAGTTTATTATCATTGGAAACAAGATTGACCTCGAACGCGTTCAAGGACCAGAGACCGCGCAAGCTTATGCTGCAAGAATAAGCGCACCATATCTCGAAACAAGCGCCTTGACTGGAGAGGGCGTCAGCTTGATGTTTGAAACGATGGCCACCCTTGCCTTCTCCTACTCTGCAACGCTTGGCTCCCATCAACCAGAATAGTAGGTATCAAGCGGTTCACGAGAGATTGGGTGATATTTAAATTATCCTTTACACAGGGAAGTAACATATACCAGTTGTCCCCGGACCAGTATGTACGCCTAACGCAGGTGAAAGTTCAGAGATTAACGACTCAACGCAAGTCAATCGCTCCTCGACCATTAACTTAATTATCTCTGCTTCTTCTCTAGCCGCCGCGTGAACGTATGCAATTTTAATCTTGCCCATATAGCCAACTGCAGATTCAACCATATCGACCATTTTCTTATAAGCTTGTTGACGGCTTCGAGCTTGTCCTAAAGGCACAATAACTCCATCTTTCATCCCGATGAGGGGTTTAATATTTAGCAGGCTGCCAACGAGGCGTTTTGCCTTTCCTATTCTGCCGCCCATATAAAGGTATTTCAACGTATCCGCGGTCTGTATCATTTGGGTGATAGGAATCATACTCCTAACCAAGCCCACAACATCCGACATCGGTTTGCCCGCCAATGTAGCCCGGGCAGCTTCGATCACCATCCAACCTTGACATAGGGAGACATTAAGCGTATCGATGACCTCGATCTTCATATTGGGCAATAGTTCCTGAAGCATCATCTTCGCCGAGACGGCGGCTTGATAAGCCCCACTTCCCTTCGATGTCATATGAATGCTTATAATTTCGCCAATCCCCTTCTCCTCGGCTAGCGATCGATAGAGCTTGAGATAATCGCCTGGACCTGGACTGGCTGTTGTGGGGAGTTCCTTGGCAGTCGTAAGCCACCGATAGAACCCTTCCCGATTGACGGTGACCAGGTCTCGCAACACTTCTTTTCCACGATGGATGTAGTAAGGAACCCAATAAATATTTAATTTATCCAAGATATATTTGGGAATACTGGCACAACTATCAGTCACTACAGCTATCTCGGGCATGACCGTCTCCTTGTCATAGCTTAGTTGTATTAGGTTGTTGGTAGCTATTAGTTTATATATTCAATAAATTGTTTCATTAATCGATCAGGCACACGGCATTTAATAATTACGGCGTTCTGACCATGTTTGATGTTTTCAATCATCCCCTGTTCGTGGATGAGGTTAATCAAACGACCCTCTTTATATGGCAAATTGACTATAAGCGGTGACATCGCCTCATATAATTCATGCTCGATTGTGGTTAGTAATGTCAGGATGCCATCACCAGTGAGTGCTGAAATCGGCACCGCACGCTCAAATTCATCCACTAGGTCGACGGTCGCCTGTGGGTTGGTGAGCAAGTCAGTCTTATTGAGAGCAGTCACCATTGGAATGGCTGTTACCTCAATCTCCTCCAGCGTGGCGCGGACAGCCTTTGCCTGAGCTACAGCATTAGGATGGGTGATGTCTACAACGTGAAGCAGCAAATCAGAATCACCAATTTCTTCAAGGGTTGCTCTAAATGCCGCAATTAGCGTCGTCGGAAGATTTTGAATGAATCCTACTGTGTCAGTGAAGAGAACCTGGCGTCCTTTGGGCAACTCAACCCTTCGTGTTGTGGGATCAAGCGTGGCAAAAAGCTTATCAGCGACAAGAACATTCGAATTCGCAATACGATTTAGCAGGGTCGATTTGCCTGTATTTGTATACCCAACTAGAGCAACAGTCGGTATCTCAGCTCGTCGCCTGCGTGCCCGATAACGACTGCGATGAGCCCGGACCTTATCGAGTTGACGTCGCAGGTGAGCAATACGTCGTCTAATATCACGTCGGTCGACCTCCAGCTGGGTCTCGCCAGGTCCTCGTAAGCCAACTCCGCCAACTGATCCTGCTCTGCCCCCTCCCCCGCCTGCTTGCCGTGCGAGGTGTGTCCAGGCACGCGTCAGGCGCGGTAATCTATACTCATACTGTGCTAGCTCGACCTGAAGCGAGCCTTCGTGGGTGTTAGCGTGTAATGCGAATATATCAAGAATGAGTGCAGTACGGTCTACAACCCGTACGTTCTCCCCAAAATACTTCTCCAGCTCACGCTGGTGGCGTGGGGAGAGCTCGTAGTCAAATAATACGATGTCAGCAACGGTTTCGTGGACAAGACTTCGGATTTCGCTTATCTTTCCCGAACCAAGGAGAATCTTCGGATTCGGGCGTCTAAGACGTTGTGATGTCCTTCCCACAACAACTAGACCTGCTGTTTGAGCTAATAGACTTAATTCGTTAAGTGAGTCCTCAATCGATAAAATCCTGGGCTCATCAGGTAATTCTACTCCGACGAGGAAAGCCCGTTCGCTAGGTAATTCTGTTGGTAGTGTAAGCTTCTTCATATGTTAATTATATAGTCGAAAGAATATTCCCTACTACTGATAATAGAGGCTTCATCCCCATATTAAACATGATCTAGATCCCCAGAATGCCTCATTGCGCATAGCCTCATTATATTTAGTGTAATAATAAAAATGAACTTGTTTGTTATTTATGGCTATGCGCATTATATTCGTTATCCTTCATAAATAACCTCAAATCATGAGTGGAACGAAGCGCATAAGCTTGGGCACGCTTTCGACGATTGCGACGAATACCATCATCCAGCGGTGGTATGATACCGAAGTTGGATTTCATCGGCTGAAACGACTTAGAATCAGCATGACTAATATAATGACATAGCGATCCAAGCATCGTAGTCTGGGGCAATATTATGGCTTCATCACCATGTGCTAAACGAGCTGCACTCCAACCTGCATACAAACCAGTCGCAATATTACTCAAATAACCCTCTACTCCAGTAATTTGGCCAGTAAAAAACAAGCTGCGGCGATTACGAGATTGTAGCGTCGGTAACAATAACTTTGGTGCATTGATATATGTATTTCTGTGCATCTGACCGTAACGGATAAATCTAGCCTCTTCTAGACCAGGTATCTTTCTAAGAACCCGGGCTTGTTCAATGTAAGTAAGATTCGTTTGAAACCCAACTATGTTATACAGGCTACCTATAAGATTGTCCTGACGTAATTGGACAACTGCATAAGGTCGATGTCCACTCCGTGGATCGATTAAGCCAACCGGTCTCATAGGACCGTATGCAAGCGAATCCCTACCGCGTTCAGCAATTACCTCTACTGGCAAGCAGCCCTCGAAATACTTTTCTTCTCCAGCAAGCACACCTCCGGTAACCGCAACCTCAAAATCATGGAGAGGTATCCTTTCTGATCCCAATAAAGCATCTATGAATTCCTCATATTCAACTTCATTCATCGGACAATTAATGTAATCGCCTTCTGAATTCTGACCACGCCCGTAACGCGATGCTCGAAATGCAATCGACATATCGATGCTCTCAGCCTCAACGATCGGCGAGAGAGCGTCATAAAAATATAAATGCTCTTCACCGGTTATAAGTGAAAGTTCATTTGCCAACTTGTCTGAGGTAAGAGGACCAGAAGCGAGAACTACAATTCCTTCAGGGATGCGTTCAACTTCCTCACGTATCAATGTTATGTGTGGATGAGATTCGATTTTCTCGGTTACACCTCGAGCAAAG
>JAUVOZ010000204.1 GCA_030598885.1 Anaerolineae bacterium
AAACACCACCCCGATCTTCTGCCTCAATTGATTGGTGAAGATCACCGCCGTGTTCGTCTGCTTGATCACCCCACTTAGCTTCCTCAGCGCTTGACTCATCAGCCGCGCCTGCATCCCCATGTGCGGGTCCCCCATCTCTCCCTCTATCTCCGCCCGCGGCACCAGCGCCGCCACACTGTCGATCACTATCACTTCTATCCCCCCGCTCCTCACCAATGTCTCAGTGATCTCTAACGCCTGTTCCCCCATGTCCGGCTGCGAGATGTACAGATTGTCCACATCCAACCCGCACCGAGCGGCATACGCCGGATCCAACGCATGCTCCATGTCGATGAAGGCACATACTCCACCCAGCCGCTGCGCCTCGGCTATAATGTGCTGGGCTAGCGTCGTCTTGCCGGAGGCCTCCGGCCCGTAGATCTCGGTCACCCGGCCACGGGGAATGCCCCCCACCCCTAACGCCAGATCCAACGCCAGCGACCCGGTTGGAATCGCCTCCACCATCAGATGGGTCGCCTCCCCCAGACGCATTACCGCACCCTCTCCATAGCGTTTGGTGATTTCGTCAACCGCCGCCTCAAGGGCTTTCTCGCGGTCGTCGGTCATATCTCGCCCCTCAGCAGATTAGATTTTAAGAGTTTACTTGAGATCAGGTCAGAGTGCAAGGAAAGCCTCTCGGTCAAGTCTTGAATCTGCTGTAAACAACCGACAAACTGTCAAGAAGCATTCTGAAGAAGAATACTTCTACTATATTTAGACCATTAACATCATATTATTCCAAGCTAACCCTTCGACATCTCAGGGCAGGCTCCGCAAGCGAGGAATATCATCCGGTCCTTCGGTGGATAAAGCCATAGGTGAGCACTAGATCCGCTTTCGATCTAGTGCTACGTGTGCAGGAGACGTACTCTAAAACAAAATAATGAAAGAGTGGGCCTTGCCATAATGATCCGCGATCGTACATGAAGCCAGATGTGGGGACTAATGGGTTAACGCTTAGAGTTCATCCAACACTGATGCCAAAATGAAATCGGCGACTGAGTAAACTCTATCGCCGATGGTAATCAATAAAACGCCCCGCCATGCCGTGTGCTGCTTTGTTTTGAACCTGCATTCGCAGGTGGAGTCCAGCCCTTGGGTTTCGCCTTGGCCGAGGCCTATCGCGTCCCCCAACGGAGCGAGGACCCCCTATTCAAAGTGTTGGCTCAAAACCTCTTGCCACATCACGTACACAGCAGGGTTAATGCCATATATACCATGATCATTCATCCTTGTCCATCATTTCCGCTTTTGGTACATCTTCAACTAGACGCAAATGCAACTCCTTCAACTGCTCAGCGTCGGCTGGTGATGGAGCGTTGGCCATCACATCGCGAGCCGCCTGATTCTTCGGAAAGGCGATCACTTCACGAATGTGGGGCTCGCCGGCTAGAATTCGGCAGATACGATCGATCCCAGGGGCGATACCACCATGAGGTGGTGTACCAAATTCGAAAGCCTCAAGCATGTGCCCAAAGCGCGCTTGTGCAACTTCAAATTCAAGGCCAATTAATTGGAAGACCTTTTCCTGCAAGTCCCGATTATGGATCCGGATGCTACCTCCGCCTACCTCGAGGCCATTGAGCACCATATCATATTGCTGCCCGTGTGCTTGGCTCGGATCAGAGTCCAGGAGATCAACATCTTCAGGCATGGGCGCAGTGAATAAGTGATGGCTGGGGTCCCAGCGACTCTCTTCCTCATTCCAGTTGAGAAAGGGAAAGTCGACCACCCAACAGAAGGCTAGGACATCCGGGGAGCACAAACCAAGCCGATTGCCTAGGTGAACTCGCAACCGACCGAGGGATTCGAACACTACATTAGGCTGATCGGCAACGAAGAGCAACAGGTCGCCCGGGACTGCTTCTAGTCGATCCAACACCGCCTGCAATCGATCATCGTCCAGGTGCTTGGCAAACGAGGATCGGCGTTCCCCCGACTCGCTCACCGCAAGGTAAGCAAGGCCCTTGGCACCGAAATCTTCTACAAAATCGGTTAATTCATCGATCTCTCGGCGACTGAAATTACTGCACCCTTTGGCATTAAGACCACCTACTCGGCCTTCGGACTTCACCACTCGTTCAAAAACTTTGAAACCACAACTATCCGCCAGATCTGAGATATCCTTCAACTCCATCCCAAAACGGATGTCTGGGTCGTCCCGTCCAAACCGATCCAACGCCTCGGTATATGTCAGTCGCGGCCAAGGTTTGGCGAGAATCCGCTTCTTCGGTAGGAGCTCCTCGACCAAGGTGGTGAATAACTCCTCGGTGAGCAACATCACATCCTCACGATCAACAAAGGACATCTCCAGGTCTAGTTGGGTGAACTCCGGTTGACGGTCACCGCGCAGATCCTCATCGCGGAAGCAACGCGCAATCTGGAAGTAGCGCTCGACACCCGCCACCATAAGTAACTGTTTAAGTTGCTGTGGGGATTGAGGTAGAGCGTAGACCTCTCCGGGATGTATCCGGGATGGCACCAAGTAATCCCTGGCGCCCTCTGGTGTAGTCTTGAACAGAATAGGGGTTTCAATCTCCCAGAAACCCCGTTCATCGAGGAAGTCGCGTATGTACTTCACAATCCGGTGGCGCAATTCAAGGATTCTCTGCATGCGCTGACGCCGCAGGTCGAGATAGCGATACTTCAAGCGTATCATCTCATCGACCTCGGTTTCTTCGTTGATTGGAAATGGAGGTGTACGGGCAGGATTGAGCACTTTTAGCTTAGCAATATCAACTTCAACCTG
>JAUVOZ010000176.1 GCA_030598885.1 Anaerolineae bacterium
ATGGCGTATTGGAATTTCAAGGTGAAGTATATCCAGATGCAATTGAGACCATCGACCTGCTCCGAAACAAGGGGATTATGCTTCGTTTCTTGACCAATAGTACATTGAAGAGTCGCGCGTCTTGTGCAAGAAGACTGAGGGAATCGGGATTCGAAATAATCGATGAGGAGGTCATTACCGCTTCGTATGCAACCGCGAGGTATCTCGACGGATTGAAGCCCAGATCTTGCTGGATCATGGTGGAAAGAGAGGGGTCTAATGAGTTCCTCGGTTTCTATCAAGACACAGAGAATCCGGAATACATCGTCATTGGTGACAATAGAAGCAAATTTGACTTCGAACATCTGAACAAAGCCCTAAGATTGCTGCTAAAGGGAGCGAAACTGATTGGCATGCAATCAGAGCTTATTGATTCAAGCATGGGTGAGGTTGAGTTAAATGTTGGCTCTTGGGTTGAGATGTTAGAAAGGGCGTCTGGGGTGAAGGCGACATACATTGGAAAACCCAATCCTTATGTATTTGAGCTGACATTGCAAAAGATGGGTCTTGATAAGAGTGAAGTTATCATGGTGGGAGACAGAGTATCCACTGATGTGATGGGTGCAAATGAATTCGGAATTAGGTCCCTGCTTCTGAAAACGGGTGAGTTTAAAGAACAAGACCTAGATTGGAATATCAAGCCGGACTTCATATTCGATACCATAAGCGATGTGTTGACAATACTCTGATATGCAGCAATGGCTGCCTAATAAACCGATAGGCGATAGCTTGCAGCAAGCTGCGGGGTGATTTCCTCGATATAATCACGCTGAATCCGATATACATAGCTGAATTCAATGCTTGCCGAGAAAAGTGCTTTGGCTTGAAATCCTGGGGTTGCTACCAGCATAAAGTTGATCTGATTGAAGGAGGAGTTATCTTATGCAAAACAGTTTTATCTTGACCCCGTTCTTTCTTGATGAACCATGGCCTGAATTAGAGTCTCTCGTCAAAACGGATTGGCAGGTTAATAAGCCTGCTCTGCCTGATGGGGATGAGCAGCACCGGATGTCATCCCTTCACCAACCGTTGGCTGATTTTGTAGTGGACACAATAGCCAATGGCAAACGGCCAGTGAGCATTGCGGGTGATTGCTGCACCGCGATCGGTGTCCTGGCTGGTTTACAACGGGCGGGTATTAATCCCTTGCTGATCTGGTTCGATGCCCATGGAGATTTTAATACTTGGGAAACCACTCCAAGTGGCTTTCTGGGCGGAATGCCTCTGGCCATGTTAGTTGGGCGAGGCGAACAGAGGATGATCAACGCGGTAGGGCTTCACCCTTTACCTGAATCTCAAGTGATCTTGACCGACGCCCGTGATCTGGACCCAGGCGAACAGGACTTATTAAAAGAATCATCTGTGCTTCATCTATCTGATACCAGCAGTATAATTGGACACCCCTTACCCAACATTCCGTTATACATCCACTTGGATGCTGATGTCATTAATCCTAATGATGCACCGGCGATGAATTACCTGGCACCAGGTGGTCCACTTGTATCTGAGTTGAAGGAGATATTTCGCTTCTTAGCTCAGACTGGACGTATCGTGGCCGTCTCTGTCTCAACCTGGAATCCAAGCTTAGACAAAGACGAGTGCAGTCAAAGAGTGAGCATGGAGTTATTGTGTACGCTTATTGAGGTTAATTGATCGATATTCTAAAGCATTACTTCATATATGGTTATAAATCTAGATCATGGAGTAAATGATATTGGTCGGACCTGAAAGTCATTCGCTTCAGGAGGAGGATCGTGGTGAAGGCAGTTGGATTAAGACATGGTTTAGTTGGCGCGCTGGTGTCAATTATTGTAGTGCTATCTGCTGGGTGTTTAACCAAGCAAGCTCATCCTATTGCTCAAACAGCGGTACCGCAGGAAGACCGATGGGGGATATATTCCCTGAACCTTGGCACGGGGGAGGTTGAACTCCTCTATAGCAATCCTGAAACGATCACAGTTCTAAGGTTGAACAGCTCAGGGGACAGATTTGTGTTTTCGCAGGTGGTGAGGGTTGGGGATACCAATCAGGAGGAGATCTTCACCCTGAGTATCGACGGACAAGATCTGCAGAGATTAACCAACAATGAGTTCAGGGATCTCTATCCTGCCTGGTCACCCGACGACGCGCGTGTCGCCTTTCTCACCTTTCGTGGGCCTGACCTGGATATTTACATCATGGACGCTGATGGCAGTAATGTGAAGCAGCTTTTCGACTCTGGGTCCCATGATGCAGATATTCATTGGGTAGGTGGAAAGATCGCGTTTACTGCTAATAACCGGATATGGATAATGAACGATGACGGCACGGGAGCACACCAGATAACTGAGCCTCCTCGGGCTGGAGAATGGGGCAATGCTAATCTGCCTTTCGGGGATTACGATCCCAGGATTAATTCTGACGGGTCGAAGATTGTTTTCGAACGCTTGGTGGGCGACGATTCTATTCATGGGAACTATGACCTTTACCTCATGGACATAGATGGCTCCGATTTAACCAGGTTGACAGACACCGGTTACTCGCAGGGTTTAGCAAGTTGGTCACATTCTGGAAGCAGGATCGTCTACACTGTAGCCGCCATTGACGATGTTGGACAATATAATATTTATATTATGAACGCTGATGGAACCGATAATCGCGACATAACCCCGGATACTTTCCCGACGCGGTTTCTATGCAACTCGCCTATCTTCTCACTTGACGATACACGAATATACTTTATTGGTGAGTGGTGGTCGGATGATTAGGTTCTTCTTAGCCATTGCGCATAGACATAAATTTACAGCATAATTGGTCATTATTTGTTGGTCAAAACACGTATGAAGGAAGAAGGCGAGATTAAATTAGAAAAAGAGTAATTGTATAGTAGCCAACTTGGTCGATAGGAGCGACGTATGGAGTGCAATAAAGAACTAAATTTGGCAGCATGTAACTGTAGCTACGAACCTTGTTCTCGCAAAGGTGTATGTTGTGAATGCATCAGCTATCACTTAAGAAATCGAGAGCTGCCCGGTTGCTGCTTTCCCGATGATGTTGAAAGGACCTTCAACCGGTCATTTGAACTTTTCGCTCGTTTGGTTACGGATAAAAGTATATAAGTTATAAGTGTCACAAGATGCAGATGGGCTTGGTAACCCCCACCTTACTGACCAGTCCGTTGTGAGCTAAGCGAGATACAGAAAATCATTTATCCTTCGACGGGTGTATCTAGAGCGGGTCAAATGACGAATGATGTTGTTCGCCGGCTAAATGTCGTCAACATACACTAGCGTTTGAGAATTGTGTAGAATACAGGTAGTTGCGGGATAGCCTCTTATGGCTAGTATTAGTTCAGTTTCTAGGCATCCACTCTCCGAAGCGATCCATTTTCATATTACTTATTTTCATCGGAGACTAGTTGCTTATTGAAGCATCTGATAATCATTGGAGTTCAAGATGTTAGATCTCTTTCATAACGATTTATCCTCACTAGACCCAGCGGTCGCCCGGCTAATTGCGTATGAAGAGGAGAGGCAAGCCCGAAAGTTGATCTTGATCCCCTCCGAAAGTCAGGCTCCGATCGCGGTGCGCGAGGCGCTCGGATCAGTCTTTCAGAACATCTATGCTGAGGGCTATCCGAATCCTGCTATTCGCGGAGCCCCGCAGACGGTCATCCTGGACTATGAGGTGCAATTAGCCTCGTATCGGCGTTACTCGGATCGACGTTACTATAAAGGCGTGGAATACGTGGATATCCTAGAGTCGCGTGGTCCACGCCGGGGGGCCGCAACCGTTTGGAAACAAGATTTTGCAACCCAGGAGATATGGGGGAAAGGCCACCCGCGAAAGGG
>JAUVOZ010000178.1 GCA_030598885.1 Anaerolineae bacterium
AGTTCATACTCACCATCGTGTATCCACAGGTAGACAGGCTTATCTGCCTTGCCTTTAATAACGATCGCGTCGAACCCGGAAAATTTTAATTCAGCGGGCCAATAGCCTCCACATTGCGAGTCGCCAATCGCCCCAGTTAGTGGAGATTTAGCGGTGGCAGTCATGCGGCTCTGGCCCGATATGGCTGCTCCGGTCAGGATGCTAAGCGCCAGCACCAGGATGTTCTCAGGACCGAGAGGGTCTACAGCGGGAGGCATATCTCTGAGCAGGTAATACATCGCCAGAGCGCTGCCACCCATGTATTGACGATAGAAGTCCTCCCCCGGCTCCTCGATACTTAAATGACTGTTGCTAAGATCGATGTGTAGAATTTTGGCATTGTATCCGTGAGGCATCGCTCATTCTCCTTATAATACTGGGTCAATTAAGAAGCAGGGCATCGGTCCCGCCACTAACTGCTGAAAATATCTTCACTTCGTCGCCGTCCTGTACTTCGAGCGAATAGTCGGATTGGTGAATGTCATTCAAGCTTATAACCACTTTGCGCTTAATATCCAGCATCTTTAGGATGCCGGCCAGAGTGGTTCCTTCATCCAGGTGAAGCACAGTGCACCCCTTAGCTTCGGTGGGCAACTTATCGCGCAATATGGAATGTAGTTGTAGATGAACTTTCAATATGCGTTCTCCGCTAGGCAGACTGCGGCTAAAATTATTACTTCCTCTCGCTTGACTATCATATACGAGGAAACTTTATCCTACCCGGTAAATTACTTAACTGGAGCAGTGGAGCCAGTCCGATATAGCGTAGCTAACTTTGGTTTGATATATCAACAAGCTTATTAAACATATTCGAAAAAGCTGCCGATAGAATATCACTACGGTGTCTGTTGCATAATATCCTAATCACGCCAATAATGAAATACCAATATCATCGTGCGAATTTCACCTCCCAGATTCTGGGATCCATAATGGACACTTTGTATGAATCATGACAGTCTAATAACTCTTAGTGATATTTACAAAGCCCGTAAAGGCATCACATCGATCGTCGGTAGGACGCCTTTGGTGGAGGCTCCCTGGTTGTCGCAACTGACGGGAGCCCAAGTGTTTTTCAAGCTCGAAAATCTTCAAGTCACCGGTTCGTTTAAAATCAGGGGAGCTGCCAACAGGCTCCTCAATCTTCCTCAAGCGGCACGTGAGCGGGGAGTAATCACCGTTTCCAGCGGCAATCATGGCCGAGCTGTCTCGCATGTTGCGGGCAAGTTGGGAATTCCCGTCGTGGTTTGTCTCTCGGACGCTGTTCCGGCTAATAAAAGGGAAGCTATCGGGGAACTGGGTGCGGAAGTGGTTGTGGTTGGTATAACTTATGACGAAGCAGCAGAGGGCGCCGCTCGCCTACAAGAAGAACGTGGTCTGACAATGATCCATCCATTCGATGACCCATTGGTCATCGCTGGTCAGGGCACCATCGGGCTGGAGTTGTTAGAAGACTTCCCCGAGATCGATACCCTCATTGCTCCGCTCTCAGGGGGAGGATTGCTTAGCGGCATCGCATTAGCCCTTAAATCAGCCGACCCTGCGATCCATGTTATCGGCGTCTCTATGGAGCGCGGTCCGGCTATGGTTGAGAGCCTCCGTGCTGCTAAGGTCGTAGATATTGTAGAGGAACCTACCCTGGCAGATGCGCTTGCAGGTGGAATCGGTCTCGAGAACCTATATACCTTTGACATTATCCAGAAATATATGGATGATGCCATTCTAGTATCCGAGGAGGAGATCGCCGGGGCGATGGCCTTTGCCCTCCATAAACACCATCTAGTCGTGGAGGGTGGTGGCGCGGTGGGGATAGCGGCTCTGTTGTATGAAAAAGTGGAGAAGTTTGGGCAGAACATTGCGATCGTGATCAGTGGTGGTAATGTGGAGCTGCCAGTGCTGGTGAACATTGCCCGGGATTATCAAACTGCTTGGAAATGATGGTTGCATATCCTGGGGGAGGAAAATCAAGTGAAGGTCACCATCCTTACCGAACACGAGATCCGAAGTTGTGTGGCAATGGATGAGGATGCCATTACGGTTGTAGCCGAGGGGTTCTCGCGCATGACCGAAGGCAAAGCCACCGTGCCGCCTATCATGCGCGTCGACGTTCCTGAACACAACGGCGAGGTTGATATTAAAACGGCGTACGTACATGGACTTGATAGTTTTGCCATCAAGATTGCGGCAGGTTTTATTGACAACCGTGATTATGGCTTGCCAACTGGAAGCGGTATGATGGTAGTGGTAAGCGCTAAGACTGGATTTCCGCAGGCAATCCTGCTTGATAATGGCTACCTGACTGACGTGCGAACGGGAATTGCCGGTGCAATTGCGGCACGTCACTTAGCCAAAGAACGCATCGAAACTGCCGGTGTAATTGGTGCCGGTATACAAGCCCGGTACCAAATCAGGGCTTTGAAGCTCGTGCGGGATTTCAAGCGTCTTATGGTTTACAGCATCATCTCCGAAGAGGTCGATATCTACATTGATGAAATGAAAAGGGAACTTGGGATTGAAGTCGTGAAGGCCATCGATTATGAACAGGTGGTCAGGCAAAGCGAGGTTGTGATAACCACCACACCTGCCCGTGAGCCCTTTCTGAAGGCAGAGTGGGTCCACCCTGGTTTGCATATTACCTGTATGGGGTCGGATTCGGAGCATAAGCAAGAGGTACAGGTGGATGTCTTTAATCGTGCAGATCGCGTGGTGTGCGACCGCAAGTCGCAGTGCTTTCGCCTGGGAGAACTGCATCATGCTCTGGAGGCAGGTGTGATTTCTGAGCAGGACGAGATTATCGAACTGGGAGAATTAACTTCTGGACGCAAACCCGGACGACAAAACGACGACGAGGTTACAATTTGCGATTTGACCGGGGTGGGTGTGCAGGATACAGCAATCGCTTTACTGGCTTATCGCCGAGCGATCGATAAGGGCCTCGGTGTCAGTTTTGGAGATTGAGGACCGTTGGCACGCAGATGTGTAACGGTTATTCTGGGTACGGTATACAAAAGAAATCTAAGTCCTGGACTGGGGTGATGTTGGTTTATCCTCATGCTGGTCGAACAAGTACCTGAGCGATAGAGCATACAAGACTTAAGGAGCGATGGCGTGAGCCGAGAATTCATACCATTTGAACTAGAACGCATGATGTCCATCTGGGAAAATGTAGTCGAATATAACCTCTCTGGGAGTGGCGTTCACCCCATAACGGTTGAAGAATTGGTGGATGATCCGAAGGTGATCGAGGATCTTCTTTCGACGGGGTTAATTTACCCGCAGACCAATGGTTCAATTGAGTTGCGCGAACGGATTGCCGCACTCTACAAAGGTGCAACATCAGACAATATTCAAGTCACCGTTGGTGCTGCCCAGGCGAACTACACCACGATTCTGACTGTGCTGGAACCAAATGACGAGATCCTGGTCATGCTGCCCAACTATATGCAGATCTGGGGCGCGGCACAAAATCTTGGCTTTCAGGTCAAGACATTTACGCTCCGGGAAGAACTCGACTGGGGCGTCGATATTGACGAACTAGAGCGCGTCGTCTCTGACAGGACCAAACTCATCGCGGTATGTAACCCCAACAATCCAACCGGACATATCCTGACCGTAGAGGAGATGGATGCCATTGTTGTCGCTGCCTCGCGAGTTGGGGCGTGGCTGCTGGCGGATGAGGTTTACGCTGGAGCAGAACGACTTACGGATGAGTTTACACCTTCTTTTTGGGGACGTTATGAACGGGTGCTGGCGATAAGCAGCATGTCTAAAGCTTACGGTTTGCCA
>JAUVOZ010000098.1 GCA_030598885.1 Anaerolineae bacterium
CTCGGTCACTGCCCGGGTAACGGTCACTTTTGTGCTTGATTAGAGATGCTCCACACAATTGGGATTATGGGCTTCTCACTCTTGCCTAAAGTAATTCACAACCTGCAAACTGGGAGAACCTGAAGTCGTCAACAGCCATTCCAAAGGGTGGGATTATACAGAGCGGATTGTATAAATTCGGGATGAGGAAGTTTGTATCAATACCGGGACACTCTTCTCTGAAGTATGTTTACCCCGCTTCACGATAACCGAGTTTCCCGGTATCAGGTACAGCCACAAACGGACGTAACGCAACTCGGAGATCATGTGCTGAAAAAGGCTTCGGCAGGAAAGCATTGGCTCCAGCATTTAAGGCAGCCGAACGATCCTCGGATAGGACTTTGGCACTCACCACGATAACCGGGATATCGATCCAATCAGGACGGGAACGGATGCGACGGATTACTGTAAGACCGTCAATCTCCGGCATCATGATGTCAAGCAACATCAGATTAGGGGTAACTGATTCGAGCAACGATAGAGCATCGACTGCGTTATACGCTACGTGGGTAACAAAGCCGTACGATTCCAGGATGTCAGTAATGACATCGCAATAGATAATTTCATCATCGACAACGAGAATGGCACTTTTAGCTATGTCTCACTCACCCTTTACTATTCTCATATCTTCGTCCGGCACCAACAAACAAGGCACCAAGCCTTTTCCTCAATCCCCCTATAGGATAATTGAATAACATAGGTAAATAGCTTACAAATCCTTATCAGATATGAATGGTATCAACTCTTGACAAGCCCTGTTCCACAATCTGACCGCGATTTTCGGATACATCTCGCCGATTAAGTATTCCGTAAAAATAATATGCACTTATAATGAGGAAAAGACTTTCGCCTTGTGGGTGGCATTATGGGATGATCGCATCCCGAGTTCTATCCTCAGGGGCAACACATCGGAGGTACGAGTGGGTAAGATCACTAAAGTTGTCAAGCGCAGTGGAACCATCGTCCCATTCAATCCAGATCGGATTACAAATGCCATCTACCGCGCTGCGGTAGCGGTTGGCGGGCGTGATCGTGAGCGAGCTGAGTTGTTGGCAAAACAAGTGGTTCACTATCTAGAGCAAACAACCCCCGAGGGGCATACTCCACATATTGAAGAGGTACAAGATATCGTAGAAAAAGTGTTGATCGAAAATGCACACGCCAAAGTCGCCAAGGAGTATATCCTCTACCGAGAGGAGAGTAGCCGCCGCCGGCGTGAAGAAGGCAAACGTAATCCAAAACCATCCGAGAATGTCCCCTGGGAAAAAACCTGGCAGATCCTCGATTGGGCTGTTTCTCATGGTTTGCACACCATTGAGGCGCTTAATGAACGCATTGTCCGAGGCGAATTTGAGCAGATTGTGCGCGTATCCGAAGAAGCCTATGAGAAGGAAGTCGACATGGCCGCCGAGCTTATTACTGAGCGGCGAAATTCGCTGCGGATGGTGATAATCAGCGGACCATCCTCTTCAGGTAAGACCTCAACCACGATAAAACTCGAACAGCGTCTGAGGCATATAGGGATGAAGTTCGTAGCACTTAATGTAGATAATTATTTCTTCGATCTCGAAATGCACCCAAAAGACGAGTTTGGAGACTACGACTTCGAAACACCTCAGGCGCTTGATCTGTCTCTGGTCAATGAACATCTTAGGCGGCTTAGCCAAGGCGAGGAAGTGGCCATTCCGTTCTACGATTTCAAGGAAAGTAAACAGTATCTCAACCACACCCAGATGAAGTTAGCCGAGGATGAGATCCTGCTGATCGACAGCTTACACGGCCTGTACCCTAAGATGAGTGAGAACATCCCCGATAAGATAATAGCCAGACTTTACCTTGAGCCATTGTTGCAGATGAAAGGCCCAGATGGACGGTACATCCGCTGGACCGATATACGCCTGATTCGTCGAATGCTACGCGACGCGGTTCACCGGGCATATCAACCAAAGGAAACCCTGGAACACTGGCACTATGTCCGGGCAAGCGAGCTACGCAACATCATCCCCTACCTCAGCACGGCTGACTACATCATCAACAGCGCCATGCCGTATGAGATTGCGCTCTACCGACCACTACTGCTAGATCATTTCGCAAAATGGGAAAAGCTCTATCGCGATGATCCATTACGCGAGGATGCCTATACCCGCGCCTCGCGAATTAATGGAATTCTCCAGGCGGTCGAACCGGTTGAAGATGATTCACCTGTTCCATCCGACTCAATCCTGCGAGAGTTCATAGGGGGGAGCAGCTTAGAGTATTGAGCCAAGAAGGGGTTACTCGCCGGCAATAGAACAGTCTTCCAGGAACGCACAAAACAGCCCAGGTAGATTCATCCGGGCTGTTGATCTCGGGAAGAACACTCGAAACAATTTTATTCCACCATAACCAAGGCTCGTCAGCCACTCCGCCTGCCTCGTCCAGCCCATTGAGGTCGACCACCTGGATCACGCAAGGTGACTAGCTGACCGGTGGTTAGGTTTTCTATTCGCCCAACCTCAAATTCTTCTCCGTGGAAAAATCCATTCAACGTCACCTGGTCACCAACTTGTGGCGCGAATCCCTGCTCTTGCGCGAACGACCAAGCTCGCTCTTCCACAACGATCTGTTCTCCACCGAGTAGCGTAACCGTCAGCGCATCCTCATCCACATCGGCGACGGTACCCTGGAGAACCGCCCATTCCGGGGCAAAGATAGGGTCAGATATGGGATTGTAATCCGAATCCTGGGTTGTGCTCCTGCGGTTGTTACCAACGGATTCTAGCGATCCTCTCAATTGCTTTTCAGCATCGGAAGTAATCTCAGTTCTGCCACGGTTATCAGCCTGTCCATAGGCTTGCTCCGATTCAGATATGGGATTGCGGTCCGAATCCTGGGTTATGCTCCTGAGGTTGTTACCACCGGATTCTAGTGATCCTCTCAATTGCTTTTCAGCATCGGAAGTAGTCTCAGTTCTGCCACGGTTCTCACCCTGTCCATAGACTGGCTCCGATTGTGTTGTCTTTGCGGTCGTGCGGTTTAATGCTCCGGCGACCAGTACTCCGCATAAACCTAGCAGCAAAGCACCAAGTACAAATTTCTTAACCATTTTTACCTCCATTCATGAAAAATTAAAACCTCGATCTAATTTTGTTGACCATCCATCACGCCAATGTTTTTTCTTGAACTCGCCGCGGAACCAATCGTGAATTGAGTGACCCAAGCAAACGCTTGGTAACCTTCACTGCCCAGCGCCAATGGATAGCAAAGTGAACTACGGCAGCCAGGATAAAAATCACACCGGCCCAGGTGTGGATCATGTCCCAAGTCGTCCGGTTGAATATCAAACCCGGGTCCCAGTTTGAGTTTCTGCCCCCCTGAAAGCCTCCTGGTGACACGTACAAGAAGTAAATTCCAGTAATCGCGGTTAATAGGAAACTCAGCGCAACCACGAGGTTAACGGCTAGGTTGAACTTGGACCCTGGGGACATGTTCATGCCCCCGGAGCGCAGTAATTTTATGATCCGTTTGCCCATCATCAACACCCAAGGCCAGTGAAACGTGAAGTGAACAACCAAAGCTATGATCATGACTACACCGCCCCAAGTGTGTAGATCGTCCCAAGTGGATCGGTCAAAGAAAATCGTCACGTCATAAAGAGCATTTCTACCTCCCTGATAGCCTCCCACCGGTAGAAATAAGAAGTACACACCTGAAAAAACCGCCAATATTCCTCCAATCAAGACGATTGCGTCAATAATCCAATTGTTTCGTGTCTGTGTAGACACCACTTTACTCTTGTTCATCTATTATCCTTTCAGATTAGGCTGCATGACCTTCATGATAGGTAAAACTTACAAAGATAATATGAAGAAAATATTCGGAACCGATAAATTCCAAATACTTGGGCCTCCGGTGCCCAGCAATTGACTTTGAAGCCCTTTTTCGGCTAGAATTGAACTACAGGGGAAAACATCGTCGATCTCATAATTGCTCTGAATGCACAACGTGATTTTTGTAACCATGTTGCAGCGAAGGAAAACCTTCGCAACACATGACCTCGTCAGAAAAGCATCTGTTCTCATCCAATACGAAAGGGGTGTCACATGAACTTCGGAGGCTACCGTAATCGGGTCGCCTGGGTGGATTTATCCACTGGGCAGACCGAGTATAAACCTATTGACGAGGAAGATGCCCGTAAGTATATCGGCGGGCGGGGACTGGGAGCGAAGTACGTCTTCGACAACGGTCCCGAAGTAGAACCGCTCAGCCCCGACAACATTCTGTGCCTGATGACCGGACCTCTTACCGGCACCGACGTCAACCTGAGCGGCCGCATTGCTGCCTGCACCAAATCCCCCCTCACCGGCACGATCGTCGACTCTCACCAAGGCGGTTGGTCGGGAGCTCGGCTCAAGTGGGCTGGGTTGGACGGCATCGTATTTAAAGGCAAGAGCGAGAAGCCCATCCTCGCCCTGGTTGAAGGCGGTGAACTTACCCTGCACGACGCTTCCGACCTTTGGGGCAAGGGGGTTCATGATACGGTCCTAGCTCTGCAAGAGAAGTATGGCGAAAAGGACATGTCGGTGATGACTATTGGTCAGGCTGGCGAGAACCTGGTTAACTTCGCCTGCATCATGAATGAGCATGACCGGGCTTCTGGAAGAGGCGGCACGGGCGCGGTCATGGGGTCAAAAAACCTGAAGGCCGTCGTGGTGAAAGGCGTTCGCGCCGATCGACCGCGCCCCTTCAACGCGGAGGACTTCAAAGAAGCCCACGCCCGAGGGTTGGACCAACTGATGGACGAGGCTGTCGTAACCTCCCCCAAGAAAGGCGGGCTTTCGGTTTACGGCACCAACGTCTTGATGAATATGATCAACGCTATCGGAGCTATGCCCACCCGCAACGCTCAATCGACCTTCTTTGAGCTCCACGAGAAGATCAGTGCTGAGACTGTGAACGAAACCATCCTGGTAGGAAATCCCACCTGCCATGCCTGCCCGGTGGCATGCAAGAAAGAGGTGGAAATCACAGAAGGACCCCACACCGGCTTGCGTATGGAGAGCGTCGAGTACGAATCCGCCTGGGCGTTCGGCGCCATGTGCGATATGGATGACCTGGCAGCTGTGGCCGCACTCATCGATCGCTGCAACGATTACGGGCTTGACACCATCGAGGCGGGCAACGCCCTATCAATCACCATGGAAGCCACTGAGCGCGGCCTGCTCGATGGCGAAGGCTTAGCCTGGGGCGATTCGGATGCGATGCTCGAACTCCTGCGGAAAATTACATTCCGCGAGGGCATTGGCGACGACATCGCCGATGCACCGGCGCGCGCAGCCGATAAGTGGGGTGCACCGGAAATCTCGATGTCGGTCAAGGGCATGTCCATCCCAGCTTACGACCCACGCGGCATCAAAGGCATGGGCGTCGCCTACGCCACCTCCAACCGAGGCGCTTGCCACCTGCGCGGTTATACCCCCGCGGCTGAGGTGATCGGCAACGTGCTTGGCCCGACTGATGTTACCGACCCACTGGAGGTTGAAGGCAAGGGTAAACTTGCGGTGATCTTCCAGAATGTTCATGCTGCAACGGATTGTCTGGAAGTATGCAAGTTTACAACCTTCTCTGAAAACCTGGATGCATTCGCCGAGCAATACGCGGCCATCACTGGCAACCCGATGGATGCCGACGGTTTGCTAAAGGTCGGCGAGCGTGTATTCAATCTGGAACGCTATTACAACAATCTAATTGGCTTCCGCGAGGGCTCAGACTATTTGCCGGAACGGTTCTTGAAGGAACCTTCAGACGGTCCGGGCTCTAAAGGCCACGTATGTGAACTCGACCAGATGCTGGACGAATACTACGCTGAACGCGGATGGGAGAACGGCGTCGTACCGGAAAGCAAGCTGAAGGAGCTGGAGATCATCTAGATCAATCGCGTTGCAGGTCAGTTAAGATGAATCCGACGGCGGGTCGTTTGACCCGCCGTCAGCAATTTTTCTAATAAATACCTTGATCATGCCTTCCGTTCACTCTGGTAGAGACGACAGTTATTGTAATGTGGTCTCAGGCGGGAGTGGGACGGGGGATAAAACGCCCCCAAACAAAAATAACACCACCGTTGCTCCATCTGGGATCTGCGCTTCCCATCCGCCGACGGTATACCAAGGGCGACCATTGATCACCATTTGAAGATATGGTTTAGGCGCGTCACCTGCCATCAAAAGATCCGAAAGTTCACATTCTTTACTCACAACCGGGATCAACTCACGTAGTGTGTTCCCCTTGAATATGAATTCTGTCTGGCTTTTTCCCACTCGACGGTGAAGGTCACCGGCAAATTTGAGTGTGATGTGTGTGAGTTTATCTTGGCCAGCGCCTCCCCCCACAGGAGGAAATACATCCATCTGGTCGGTCATGCAAACCGGTGTATCTAAACCAGTCAGATGGCGGATATCACGACCATTAATTAGCACCGCCACATGACCGACGAGAGAGCCGTCAGCGTGCCAGATTGCCTCGTTCAACCCAGGGAAACGTATCACTAATTCGCGCAGCACATCACCCACTGTTTGTTCAACCCCTACTGACAACTCCAACTCGCGGGTTTCAGCGATTTGCCTGAGCCTCGCATACAGTCGAACTTGCACGGACTCCTCCCTACAGGTCAATGATCTGGTTAGAAATGCTGTCGGTGCCGCTGCTCTTTTCCCCTGATGAGGATATAGGAAACAATAATTTTTTATTGCGATTCCTTATCTTCGATATTAAAAAGGTGATCGCCAACTGCTAATCTACACCTGGGCGAAATAGAACACAAACACCTAAAATCCACCGGGTTTGTTCGCCTCTCCATTACTTGATTGGAAGTTATACCACCCCTCTGAAGAGATGGTTGCTTACGACCCTCACCTATGCAATATAAAGATCCTAAATGACTGCTCAGCCTACCCTCCCGCAGGTTATGACTAAAAGCATTTATTGGTTTGAATATCTGGCCAAGACGCGATTCTATGTCAAAACAACATCTGAACCTGCGGGAGGGTGAGTAGTTACGATTCTACGCCCTAATGTAAGTGGAGACTTCAACCGGTGGAGACCTCCTACTTACAGGTTGTTTTACTTACATGGGTTAGTGTTTTTCTAACTCCCCCATACAGATCTCGAAGATATTAGTAACGAATCGTGGTCGATGAGTATCACTATCTCCGAGGTTCGGTTGACGATAATAGCCGTTTAAATTCCTCTGGGCAGAGGGAGTCTAATCGATCGACGACGATGTCCGCGCTTGATAATCCTATGGCCGGGGTTGTAGTAGTAACGGCGATACACTTCATCCCACCCCGCTTCGCCGCCTCAACTCCTGCTACCGAATCCTCAATTACAACACATTTTTCAGGCAGAATACCGATCCGCCGGGCAGCTTCGAGGAACACTGCAG
>JAUVOZ010000004.1 GCA_030598885.1 Anaerolineae bacterium
GATGTGGGGATCGGTCTTTGGTTTAGTTACCAAGGATGATATGTCACAAACGACCAACAGCTTGAAGAAACTTGTGGCCTTCGAGATCGTTGCATTGGCGTCCTCAGCTGCCTGCGCCATCGTGATCGCTTGGTATTTAGACCTGACCAACATCGTACCCTATGCCTTTCTTGCAATCACAATCACTGTAAATAACTTTGCTGCGGCTGTCGTCTTGGGTCCGATTCTGCTATCACTCTTTTACCCGCGCGTCAAACGTTGGAATCTGATTTGGACTGATATTATGGACAAAGAAGATGTGTCCAAGGGTTTTGCGGTCAACTTGGGTTCAACTTTGATGACAATCGGCGCCCTGGGCGGTTTGATCGTCGGAATCCTCGTCGCCGTTGGTGCTGCCGGGCAGCAGGTGTATGGTTTTGCCGGTGAATCTGGCCAAGTTGCAGTTTGGGCTGTAGTACTGCCATTCATTCTGCTAATTGTAGTTGCCAGCTTCATGCTCTCAGGACAGGAGCAATTTGTAGAAGAAGTTATGGATTAGGTAATCCATATCAGCTCGTGTCCAACACTCTTCGGGGCGGGAAATTACCCGCCCCGAAGTTCATGTCCCGCTCATCGAACATGCTTTGTAGAACCACGCTCGTATGTAAACCCTTTAAATTGCGATAATAACCATAGGGGATATTGAAATGGAGCCATTAAAGAACATTGATGTTTTGATCGATGGGGGGATGATTCTATCGATGAACAAAGACCGCCAAGTAATTGATAAGGGAGCAATTGCGATTTCGGGCGATTCGATCGTTCAGGTTTTCTCATCGGATCAGCTCTCAAAAGATCAAGCGGCCAAAAAAGTAATTAATGCCGAAGGTATGGTGGTGATACCAGGTCTCATCAACGCACATAGTCATTTGGCGATGACCTTGTTTCGGGGTCTGTTGGAGGACTTAGAATTACATCGTTGGTTGGAAAAAGTATGGAAGTATGAACTCTCTTCTCTCAACGAGGAGAATGTTTGCGTGGGATCAAAATTAGCGCTTGCGGAAATGATACGTGGTGGAGTGACCTGTGCCCATGATATGTATTGGTATTACGAAGCGGTCATGGCATTATCGGAAGAAATCGGTTTTCGGTTGATCTCCGGCCCACCGATCACAGGTATTGGCGGGTTGGATTTTGATAGTATGGTTGCTCAAGCTCGAAATGTATTGGAAAACGCGGAAAAATACCACTATGTAATCCCCATCATTCAGGCCCACAGCACATATACAACCACGCCAAGAATGATGGACACCGTATTGGAGTTGAAGGAAGAATTTGGTGTTGCCTTTACAACCCATGCCTCGGAGAATAAATCTGAAGTTGAAGATGTAACCGAAAGGTTTGGTCTAACCCCGATCGAATTATTGCAATCCTACAAATTATTAGATGATAAAACGATACTCGCCCATTGTGTGCAGTTAAATGATGAAGAGATAGAAATGTTAAGCGAAAGTGGGACCCATGTCGCTCATTGCCCCGAAAGCAATCTGAAATTAGGGGCTGGGATTGCACGCATCGGCGAAATGCTAGAAGCCGGTATAAATGTTTGTATTGGCACCGATGGTCCGGCTTCAAACAACGACCTTGATTTGTTTGGGGAGATGAGAACCGCGGCATTGGTGCAGAAGGGTTTATATAATGATCCGAAGATTCTCAAGGCAATAGAAGTTCTGGAAATGGCAACCATCAACGGTGCCAAGGCCTATGGTATTGATCACCTTACTGGTTCTATAGAACCAGGTAAAAAAGCGGATATCGTTTTAGTGGATTTCCGGAAAACACACCTAACCCCTCGTAATGATGTTTATGCTAATCTGGTTTATTCTGCGACCAAAGCAGATGTATCTACAGTGTTGATTGATGGACGGCTTCAAATGGAAGCTGGTGAATTGGTCGCATTTGACGAAGATGCTCTTATGGCGGATGTGCAATCTATCAGTGACAAATTTGAATAATGCAGAATATTATCTGATACTAACCGTCGCGACCAAGGAAGTTCGTAGGAGTAACTATGAAAAAACTCATCCACAAAATCGGCTTGAGTACATTGGTAACTCATTATGGTGAGGGTGACAATCCCCTCCATGCTCACATCTCTCCAATCTTTCAAACCTCCACTTTTACCTTTCCCGATGTCCAAACCGGAGCTGATATTTTCGCCGGCAAGAATGAAGGATTTAGTTATACCCGTGCGGATAATCCCAATGCCAGACAGTTGGCATCAAAGATAGCGGTTTTGGAAGGTATTGATCTGGTAAAGGAAAACCAGGAAGCGTGTATTACTGATTTAGTTGCCGGAAAAGTTTTTTCTTCTGGGATGGCGGCGATTACGACAACCGTGCTGGCTCTGGTTAAAGCCGGCGGCACGATCATTTCTCAGGAAATGCTTTATGGGAATGCCTATGTCTTAATGAAAAAAATAGCACCAATGTATGACATAAATGTCGTCTGGGTCGATGGCAGGGATATGGAAAGCTGGGAAGCGGCTTTTGATAAGAACCCGGAAGCAGGTCTGGTCTATATTGAAACGCCAGCAAATCCAACGATGGAAATAGTGGATATTGCCGGAGTCTCGGAATTAGCGCATGCGAAAAACGCGTGGGTGATTGCCGATAATACATTCTCAACACCTTACTGTCAGCGACCGTTAACTCTGGGTGCGGATATCGTTGCCCATTCGACCACCAAGTATCTCTCAGGACACGGTCTCATTATCGGTGGAGCGATTGCGACAAGACATCCCGATTTCTTGGACCCACAAAAATCTCGGTTTATGACGGCGGTTAAGGTATTCGGTGGTTCTCCTAGCCCGTTTGATACATGGTTGACCAATATTGGATTAAAAACCTTTGAATTACGTATGCAACGGCATGTTGAAAACGCCTCGATTATTGCTAATTGGTTAACGGATCACCCAAAGGTGTCGCGAGTCTATTACCCAGGACTAAAAGACTTCCCTGGTCATGATCTGGCCAAGAAACAGATGTTCAATGGATATGGGGGCATGCTTTCGTTTGAACTGAGAGGTGGCTTTGATGCCGGTGTAGAATTAATGCAGAATTTAGATATCATCACCCTCGCGGTGAGTTTAGGAAACGTGGATTCATTGATCCAACATCCGGCAAGTATGACTCATGCAGCACTGTCCCCAGAAGAACGGTTAAAATTCGGAATCACAGACGCTTTGGTTCGATTCTCGGTGGGGATAGAAACAGTTGAAGATTTGATCTCCGATTTAGACCAGGGCTTGGAACTTGTTTCCGGATAATCATAATGATGAGTGCACTAAAAAAACTACCATCGAGAAGTGGAGAGGGGTTGACTTTTTTTCAGTGGAGTCAATGATCTATTCGCTGTCATATGAGCGAGTAAAGGCTCGGGAGTGTTTTTATGAAGTATCAATCCATTCGTAAGCAGCTTTTTGAAACTGTAATCAAAGCCAATGAAGTTGACCTGATCCGGATGTCAGCCGGAAATATCAGTACCAGAGCCGGTGAAGGCCTGGTAGCTATTACCCCCAGTGGGGTTGAGTATCGCCAAATGAAATTGGAGGATATCTCAATTGTTGATTTGGAGGGCAATTTAATCGATGGTTTGACTCCATCATCTGAAACACCCATGCACACAGCCATTTACAAGAATTTATCTGAAGTGGAGGGTATTTGTCATACCCATTCATCCTATGCGATCACATTTGCGATGTTAGGGGAAGAAATACCAGTGGTTAATATAGAATTAATGGCTTGTGGCGCCCCAATCCCTGTGGCACCTTGGGCTTGCCCCGGCACAGATAAAGCTGGTGAGGTCACGGTTGAGCTATTCAAAAGCCACCCGGATTTAAAAGTAGTTCTTTTAAGGAACCATGGATTGGTATCCATCGGGAAAGATCTTGATCATGCTTTTGCCATGGCTTTTAATGCTGAGGTGGGTTTCCAGGCTTATCACCAAGCAATAATGGTTGGAAAACCACAACCTTTAACCGAAACCCAACTTGCGGAGATAAAAACCATTTATGGCAAATAGATAAAGGGTCATTGCCCGGTTATTCTCCCACAAGGTCAAGAATTCTCGACAGGTCATTAAACATGCAACCACCTCAACCCATCCTTGTTCCTGGGTTATTCCCAATTCTGTTAGACGAACTCATCTCTCTCCTTAAAGGTTTGACCAAAGCAGAATGGGATTTGCCGACCATCTGTTCATCATGGTCGGTCAAAGATGTCGCATTACATCTTCTTGGTGGGGATATTGGTATTCTTTCCTGGAAAAGAGATGGGTATTCCCCATTGCCTTCGATTAATTCCTGGGATCACTTAGTCAGCCTGGTCAATGAACAAAATGAATTATGGGTGAAAGGTACACAACGGATTGGCCCCCCACTAATTCTCGACCTGTTGAAATTCACCGGTGATCAAGTATCAAGTTATTTTCAGTCGCTCGACCCTTTTACGATTGGAGGTCCAGTTGATTGGGTCAGTCCAGAGCCCGCTCCTGTTTGGCTGGATCTGGCTCGAGAATATACAGAGAGATGGCATCATCAACAACATATCCGTGATGCAGTCGGCAAACCTGGTTTAAAAGAGCAGAAATTCCTGTCACCAGTTCTCGATACTTTCATACTAGCATTACCAAGAACTTTTAAGAAAGTAAAAGCAAAGAATGGAACCTCGATCGTAATCAGCATCACAGGTTCTGTAAGAAAACAATGGACATTGAATATTAATTTCGGTGAATGGCGACTATATGAAGGAAGTGCCGGAGACTATCAAGTCAATGTTGTTATCGAAGATGATGTGGCGTGGAGAATTTTTACCAATGAAATATCACCGGTTGAAGCAAACAAACGAGTTCAAATCGAAGGGAACCAACAGCTGGGGCAAAAGGTATTAGAAACTGTATCAATTATTGCCTAATGCAATCAGGACAAGTATCGAATTCTCTAACAATATTCTTTTAGAAAGAAGCAAGGGCACTTAATCGTCTTTATTTGTATCCGGAAATTTTCCAAGCAACCTTCCCTAAGTTTCGTCTGGTTGCGTGGCTTTCTTAATTGCCTGAAGCTAGAATCTTCTTGCGGAGGGAAAAAATGGAGCTAGTCCCTACTCTCAAAATTGGATGGCTCAACGGGTGGATTTTATTATGTTTGCTGTGTTTGATTGAGGGTTTCTTACTTATAGTCTTTCCTAAAGATGTGGTGACTCGGCTGTTTGATCGGTCCGGCTGGGATAAAAAGCAGAGAACGTTCACCGTTATCGGAAAGCTGTTTTCACTTGCTTGTTTGATCCTAATTATCCTCACTCCGTTAAAAATCGGTTCCAGCGCTTTGGTCGTGGGAACGATTCTGTATATCCTAGGCTTGGTTGGACTCATTATTGCCATATTAAACTTCAGAAACACACCACTCGGTCAACCGGTTACTGGGGGACTCTATAGATTATCACGCCATCCGCAGATACTCATGTTATTCATCTTGTTCATGGGGATTTGTGTTGCGATAGGATCATGGCTCGCACTACTCGTGTTGATGATATCCAAGCTAGTCCAGCATTTAGGAATCCTTGCAGAGGAAGAAGTTTGCTTGGAACGATATGGCGATTCATATCGTACCTACATGAAACGTGTGCCCCGTTATTTCCTGTTTTAATGTCTTCACCGTAACAACAATCATCTCCCAAATTAAATCAAGCGGGATGATCTTCTGACGGTCTGCTATTACCTTAAGGGAATTGGCTAAGGATCTCAGCCATATTAACTCGGACAACACTCAATCTACCAACGTCTAATTCGACGAAATAAGCCAATGTCTCTGCTCGGTTAAGTTTAACGTCATGTGGACCACATAAACCTGTTACCAGAACAATCTTCTCCCCATACGCGGATGAGTCGGGATCAACATTGAAAACACTCAGACTGCCATCGCAACTCCCCTCATGACCAAACTCGGTAACCAATGCCACTCTCCCGTCTGATGTGAGGGTGATGTCGGTTGCACCTAAAATAGCCTCCGCCGACACGGTGGTAACCTCCCCGGTTGCAATATCTACACTCAAGAGATCACCTTTGGGGTATTCTCCTTCCTGCGCGGGTACAGTGACAACATAAGCCATCGTCTCCGCCTGATTTACAGCCACCGCGAAGGGTTCTTTCAGTCCGGATACAACTGGCTTGACTACGCTGGTCGCCAAATTCACTTCGAATAAACCACCTTGCGCCAGATCCACGATAAAGCCGCCTTTCTCGTCCTGACTAAGCACGAAATTGGTGGGGTGGACTAATTCATCTACAACTGTCACTACCTCGCCGGTTTCAAAATACAGTCGGGTGATAATGTTTTGGCCCACTGATGAACCGTCTGCTCTGGTTTCACGACTCAAGTAAGCCATCGTCTCATCCTGGTTTACGTCTACATCGTTGAGGACATAGATATCCTCTTTGACGACTCCTGTCTCCCCAAATCTGGCTGATTGCGCATCGACATTAACTGTAATCAACTCACCAGAGAATTCATTGATAACGTAAACGTGTGTCTCTAATTCATTGATCTCTAAACCTCGTGCCCCAGCGAAACTTCGATCATTAATGATGAAAGGCGCACTGACCGCCTCCGAGAACGGCATAAACAACCAATGATGGTATTGTTCGTTGTAAGTCATCTCCAACTCATTCGTTCTGATGATGGAGATGGGTCCCATATCGTCCACAACATACCATTCTTCCTCGCAGCAAGTTCCGCCCATCACCCGAATACTTTTCAGAATAAATTGATTAGATCCACCCAGGAAGGTGAGCGGCATTTTAAATTCGATCACTTCACCTTCGGCTGACGAGGTATTAGCCAATAAACCCCAAACCGGATCGCCGGATGTTAAATCCCCTAAATCATGCTCACCGGCGCCTGGCCGGAATGTCACCTCGTAATCCTGATCCCCATCACTGTTAACATCGATGTGCAGATCGATCTGAACATATTCCTTTATCTCACCATAGCCTTCAAGCATCAAGTAGAAGTATTGATCGTTGCTGAAGGCTCGAACACCCTTGAGATCGAACCCGCCCTGATCGGCGTCGTCTTCCCAATCGGTCAGCAGGATCGGATACTCAACCCAATCACCTGCCTGGCCATCAATGAGAACCCTGGTTGTTGTCGGCTCTGGCGGTGTAGCTGTTTTAACTGGCGTGATTGAGGGTACGACTCTTTCAGATGGCGGCGGCGTGATGGTGATCGGCCCACCGAAGAGCGGCATAGTTGGTGTGTCGAGTTTGCATGCCGACAACAACGAGAACGACAACAGGGTGAAACCAGCTAGCATCAACCTCATTCTAATTCTCATGATCTTCCCCTCTGGGAGAAATAACCTCAACTACCTTGATACTGATGAAAGGGATACTACGCTTTCATAACCTTTAGTTTGCCAAAACTCATCTCCCAATGTAATAGGTATTTTGGGGGGGATAGAATTTTGGATACACATCCCATATCAACTTCACACGAATATCCCTTGGGAGTAATCACAGATTATGTTCAGTATCATTTTTACGCAAGGGGGGATAAGTTAGCGATACAAGAATAACTTGATGCTCATGTCTTTTTATTGTTATCCTCACATTCGCTCATGGGAATTAACGTATATGGCATAAATTGAAAAGGAAGAGTATTCTTCCCGTCAACAAGGTTGCAGAGGGAGGCGAATCGAAATGACGAGAAAAACGCTGGGCTATGTACACCTTGAATGGACCTGCCCTCGCTGTGATTCAAAGAATCCCGGTCCGCAGAAATTCTGTAACGGTTGCGGTGCTCCACAGCCGGAGGACGTCGAGTTTCAACAACCCGCACAGGAAGTGCTGATCGAAGATCAGGCCGAGATCGCGCGGGCCAAAGTGGGGCCCGATGTTCACTGTCCTTATTGCATGGCGCGCAATTCAGGCGATGCTAAGTTCTGCGGTGCATGTGGTGGAGACCTAGCCGGAGCAAAAGCTCGTGAAAGCGGTCGAGTAGTGGGCGCCCACCGCGCAGGACCTGCGGAGGAAATCATATGTCCAGCATGTAGCACTCCAAATCCACCTACAGCTCATCGCTGTGTGAACTGTGGAGGCAGCCTGGCTGTCGAAAAGCCTCAGCCACCCGGTCCTATCACAGAGGAGAAAATGACTCCGAAGAAAAAGATCGGGTTCAGTGGGATCGGTATCGCTGCCCTGGTCCTCTGCATCCTTGTCGTCGTTGTGGTGATCGCGCTTGGTCTCCGCACCAAGGACATCATCGGTGAAGTGCAGGAGGTTCAATGGACACGCGCCATCCCGATACTCGCTTTGGGACCGGTCGAAAATGAAGGTTGGTTTGACGAGATCCCAACCGACGCCGAGCTTGGTGATTGTCGTTCCGAGTACCACCACACACAGGACGAGCCAACCGCCAATTCGATTGAGGTGTGTGGAACACCATACACTGTAGACACGGGGAGCGGGTTAGGTGAAGTGGTTGAGGATTGTGTGTATGAAGTACATGAGGATTGGTGTACTTACACACAAATTGATTGGATAACGGTCGACACGGTGACCTCCAGCGGCTACGACCTCAATACTTTTTGGCCCGACGTTACTCTTTCAGAAGGTCAAGTCGAAGGTGATGGTGAGGAGGAATACCAGGTTGTTTTCCAAACCGATGAGAGGACCCACTCCTTCGAGACTGCTGATTCTAATCAATTTAGCCAATTCGAAATTGGCAGCCGATGGATACTTACTGTAAACACGTTCAATACAGTTGTATCCATTGAACCTGCTGATTGAGATTGCTATGGAGTAGAGGCTGCAAGATATCTGCCTATTCTCCATACACTACATTTCCCGTTCTCTTTCTTACATCCAGTTTTTTCGTTGCATTCAGGAATTAGATGACCCTGAACACAGATACTTCATCAACAATGCGAGTACTGGTTCCACTTGGTGTTGGGACCGCCCTCTCGCTCCTAGGAGACGCCACACTCTACACTGTTCTGCCAAACCCGGAGATCGCGGCGCAGGCTGGAGTGACCTTAACTCTGGTTGGTCTTCTACTTGGGATAAACCGAATTGTGCGATTGATCTTCAACCCAATTGCAGGGGTGCTTTACGATCGCCTGCCGCGACGAGGACTGCTGATCGGTTCGCTCTGCTTTGGAGCCATCTCGACCGCGATGTACGCTGCCGGCACCGGATTTGTTCCTTTGTTGATTGGGAGGATCTTATGGGGCGCAGCTTGGTCGGGGATATGGATCGGCGGAAATACTGTCGTGCTAGATATATCTGACGAGCACAACCGCGGATTCCTGAGCGGTCAATACCAAACATGGTTCTTTCTGGGTGTGGGTATCTGCGCATTCCTTGGCGGTATATTCACCGATGCATTAGGCTTTCAAGGTGGATTGTGGTTGAGCGCAATCCTCAGCGCGTTGGCTGCGCTAATGTGGTTTATCTTCTTGCCAGAGACACGACCAGCCAGCCAACCGGCGTCACACCCACCACACCATCCAGAAGACAAATCGTTTCCATGGCAGATTGTACTATCCACCTCGGTACCTGTAATTGCAGTTCGTTTCATACATGCTGGGGTAATGGCCTCGACGACAATCCTGTGGTTAGGCGGTTTCATCGGCGGTCAATTAACCTTAGGAACATTCCTGGTACCTATTGCCACGTTAACCGGTTTGTTCGTCGTGCTACGCACAACATCCAGCGTAGTGGGTGGTCCGCTGGTAGGTATTACATCTGATAAGTTGGGGAATCGCTGGGTAGTAATCGCGGTGATTATGGCCCTTGGTGCTGGAGGGATGTGGTTGATGAGTGGTCCACAATTTTCTCTAGCTATTCTTGGCACTTTTATCGCCTCAATTAGTGGTGGTGGAGTTCAGTCCTTAGTTCCAGCGATTGTTGGAGATCGTGTCAAACCGGCTCAACACGGGCGCGTACTCAGTTCGATTTATTCCTTTGGCGATATTGGCAGCGCTCTCGGTCCACCACTAGCGTTATGGCTGATAGGAAAGATTTCTATAACCTTGCTTTATCGCTTTTGTGCTGGTCTGTTTCTTATAGTCTTGTTGTTCTCCCTCTGGCGATCGTCGACAAGTGGATCCAGTCGAGGATAGCGCTTTTTCAATCCTGAACGGTATGGCTGTCCCTTGACTTCAGCCAGGATAAAGCTTGGTATGACTAATTTATGTAAATTATAAATGGCTATGCGAATACGCCCTACTAATCGATGAAATCAACATTGAATCCGATAAAGTTACTGTAACCTGAAAGAGTGACCAAAATGCGATCTCCACGTTACATACGTAACCTACTCCTCGCTACCCTGATTGCCATAATGGTAGCAATCCTGTTCCTATTAATCGCTCTTTCCAAGATGCAGCTAGACGCATTTATCGCACCTAATCCCTCGATTCCTGGCGAGACCCCTGAGGATTATGGCTTATCCTATAAAGAACTCGATCTGATAGCTGCCGATGGCACCCGCTTGACTGCCTGGTTCGTTCCGGCTGAACGAGCCAATGGCTCAGCGGTAGTGTTGGTGCATGGTCGTGGTGGAAATCGATCGGCCTTACTCCCGACAGCCAACATCCTCGCCCGCCACGGCTACAGCCTTTTGATGTTAGATTTGCGAGCACACGGTCAGAGTGAGGGTGATGTTGTGACTTACGGGTACTATGAAAGTTTGGATGTCATCGCCGGCTTAACCTACCTCGTACAACATCCAGATATTGATCGGCACCGAATCGGTATGCTCGGTCAATCCCTTGGAGGAGCGGCAGTCATTCGTGCCGCTGCACAGAGCGATATTGCTAGGGCTTTGGTGGTCGAAAGCACCTTTCATAGCCTGCCGGCTGCCGTGGAAGACGGCTTCAACGTCATGTCCAACTTACCTCAGTGGCCTTTTGCGTCGATTGTGGTATGGCAAGCAGAGTTGGCGGTCGGGGTCGAGATCACAGAACTCGATTTGGCGCGTGATCTAGCCAACTCCACCCAGTGTCCTGTCTTTCTGATCCATGGTTCGGCGGACGAAATGCTCCCTCTTCATCATCACCTTACTCTCGTCGAGGCTGCAAATGACCCTAAGCAGTCCTGGATCGTTGAAGGAATGGGCCATGATAGCCCTGCTGTTTACACCCCCATCGAATACGAACAAAGACTGATCGAATTCTTTGATCTATACTTGGGTGAGAATTCGTCGATAAATGAATGAGCAGGAGGACTAGACTATGAACACCGTCCGCTGGGGTTTGCTCTCGACAGCTAATATCAACCGACGGATCATCCCCGCGATAGCAGATTCTCAACGGGGCAAGGTCGTTGCCGTCGCCAGCCGTGATGACGAAACCGCACAAGCTTACGCGGCTAAATGGGAAATCCCCCATGCATTTGGAAGCTATGATGCGATGCTCACTTCCGACCTCATCGATGCGGTCTACATCGGTCTACCCAATCATTTACATGCGGAATGGAGCATCAGGGCGATGTCAAAAGGATTACATGTTTTATGTGAAAAGCCTTTCGCTCTCTCAGTCGAAGAAGTCGATCAGATGATCGCTGCCAGCCAGCGAAATAACTGTGTGTTGGCCGAAGCTTTCATGTACCGCCATCACCCTCAAATGGTCATTGCCGGCGAATGGGCGCACGGCGGACGGTTGGGAGACATTTGTGTTGTACGAAGTGTGTTCAACTTCACCTTACAAATTCAGCATAACATCCGCCTAAACCCTGAATACGGCGGCGGTTCCCTTTGGGATGTAGGTGTTTATCCGGTGAGCTTAGCTCAATTCATCATGGGCGGACCACCTCGATGGGTTTCAGGTTTCCAACGGACCGGCGAGACAGGTGTCGATGAGACGTTCGCCGGAATACTGCATTATGCCGGTGACCGCATCGCCCAGATCAGTTCCTCTTTCCGTACTCCTTTCTACACTACTGCTGAGGTCATCGGAACCCAAGGTCGTTTGACTCTTAATCGACCTTTCGTAGTTTTGGATGAAGAACGCAAAATGACATTTCACCCTCGCGATGGTGAACCGATCGAGATCCCTGTCCCTAATGAAGAACTCTATCTAGGTGAAGTGGAAGACATGCATACTGCTATCCTCGACGGCACTCCAAGTTATCTCACCCTGGACGAGACCCGAGATCACATTCGTACGGTAACCGCACTGTATCAAGCAGCTCGTACCAATAAGGTGATCCAATTAGATTGATCTGTATGAATTGATACTGCCCCCTAAGAAGTAGTGCGAGCCATGCTGGTCAGTCGAGCGCTTCAGAAAGGTGTGCATCCTTATCCCACCTTCTGAACCACGTTACTCGACACGAGATATTTAATCATCTGTCGACTCCGTATCAAGAACCAGGCGCTCTGTTCCACTCTTCCTACTCTGATGGCAAACCAACCCGCGAACAGCCCAATCGTCTGGTCTCACAAGATACCAACTATAAAGACACAAAGAGAGAAATGACAACTAAGGCTCGTCTGATGGAGAGGGTGTTGAAGTTGGGGTTTCGGTTGCGGTTGGTGTCGCCGTTGGTGTCATCGTCGCCGATGAGGTCGCAGTGGGAGTCTCAGTTTCTGGGGGAATTCCATTTGTGGTTGCCGAGGGCGTTGGCGACACACTTGGAGAGGGGGTAAAGGTCGAACTTAAGGTTGATGTGACGGTGAGTGTACCCTCAGGCGTGATTGTGCCGGGGGTCATGGTAGATGTCGGGGTAGGACTCGGTGCCGTCGCCGTCATGCAGACGATCGCCACTTTAGTTGCGGTTGGAGCAAATTTATCGTCATCCAAATGGGTGAAGAACTGCTCATAATTACTAGAGGCTAAGCAGAATTCCTCTTCGTCCAGTTGTTCGTTGCCATACTCTCGCGCCGCCCGAGCGTATTTTGAACATGCACCCCAGATATTCGCCACGCAGATTTGACCTAAATATTCCGACGCCAAGCTCCAATCTAGACCATAATAACTACTAGCGAAGATGAAGAACTCAGCAGAGCGCCGCCAACTAAGCGCCTGAGAATCAAGAGCACCAAAGCGTTCTGCCAAGTTTAAGTCATATATCCCCTCTTCCAGTCGTCCTTGGAATAACTTATCCATACCTCTGTTTCGCAACCCAGAGCGCATGATTTGATTGACCTCAGCAATCCGGAAGTTTGGATCTTCCCCACGGAGGAGGATCAGGAGATCCAGCGCGGTACTCCAATCACCTCGGTTGAAAACCGCTTGGGCACTCTGGAACATACCCTCAAATGATCCGAAATCTGGTGTCTCGGTTGGAGTTTGTGAGGCGATAGGGCTCGCCGTAGGAGTGGGTAGGTTAAGCGTTTCTAACGCCCGGCCGAGAAGTTCGGTCGCACCGGGATAATTAGCATCAAGGATGAGGACATATTCAAAACGCTGTCTTGCGAGCTCAATACGACCTGCGAGCAGATCTTCCACTCCTAGGTCAAACTGCTCTTTACTGGCATCTACCACCATCTGGATCTGTTTCGCTTGACGCTTATCCAACCCGATGACGTAGCCACTAGCGGCTGCCCCACCCCAGACTAAAAACACAAACGCTGGAAGCGCAAGTAACCACTTCCACGTAGTTCGGGGTTTTCTGGTCACGTTGACCACCTTCATAGGTTGGGTATCATCGGCGGAAGGCGAGCCTTGCCCTGCCGGCGTCAATTGGGTCGTGTCGGGTCCTGCTGGGCTATCCATATCCACACTCTACATCGCCAATCATGGCGATGCTCCATTTGATGGAGAAGATGAGACCGAAGGACCAAAGGCACTCGTTTCGGTGAAAACCAGGTCTCGCAGTAGACGAATTTGGTCCGGCACTGGACGGAGCACCTTGGCACCATCCGGTCGGGTGTAGAAACCCACCATATTTGGGGGACCAATAACCCCCCTGCGAATGTTTTCACCTGGCACCTTCACCGCCAACAATGCGAGAGAGATCATCTGTTCCAAAGACATGTTAGTTCGAACCCCGGTGGACAATTCCTGGTAAAGAGACGGCGCTCTGGAGATAAGTACCGGGAGAGTATCAAGTCTGACTATACGTTCAAGAACTGCCAACAACACTTGCTGCTGCCGATCCGAACGACCGAAGTCGTCACCGGCGCCCTTCCGCACTCGCGCATATGCCAACGTGTCAGGACCATCCAAGTGATGGATCCCAGGTTCAAGCCAGCGTTGATGCCCGCCGATCGCCGAGATCATGATCCGCTGTTTGACCTCCACATCGACCCCGCCGAGTTCGTCAATCATGCGTTCAAATGTATGGAAATTGATCACTGCGAAGTACTGGATCGGTACCCCAAGCAGACGCTCCACCGTCTTAACCGCCAGTTCAGGACCTCCGCCAGGCACTCGATATGCCTCGCCGAACATATACGCAGTGTTGATGCGATTGTCATTGAATCCAGGTATCTCCACCCACAGATCGCGCGGAATGGAAATCATCCCTGCCTGCATAGTAATTGGATCGATAGTGACCAGCATCATACTATCGCTGCGCGGCGCACTCGCCCCTGCTTCCCAGTCCCGATAGTCAATCCCCAGGACCAGAAGAGTCACCCGAGCCTTCCCATCCCAGGGTTGCGGCGTTTCTAGAAATCGCACCGCGGTTGGGGTCATAATAAGTAACGGGGTGGTATCAAATCCCTGGTCAACTTCCTGGAAAGGATTCAATCCGACACCGGTGTAACTAATTGTGTAATCTTGCACCAAATGGAATAACACAACCCCTACTAGAATAGTGCTCAAGCCGAAAGCCAACGCTAATGCGCGCAAGGCCAAGGTGTTGCAGGAGATATTTTTTAATTTTCCCTTCTCTAGAATAGATCGCATTTTGGTGAACCTATTTATTAATGGAACCTTTGAATCAACTACTGTGACTGGAACACGGGAAGAGGGTGGACTCCCTCTGTATTCTATGAGGTTTTCACTGCTGAGATCCCTAGGATAAAACTGGTCCTGCTTCAATCACCTCCGGTGGACAGTCCGAGGCGAATTTCTTGAAGTTATCGATAAAACGCATAGCTAGTTGGCGATACTTGCCCATGTACTCCTCTTGACTGGGCCACGCGGACGATGGATCGAGGACTTCAGAAGGTACACCATCGCAGGATCTTGGAACCTCAAATCTGAAAATTGGATCGGTGACGAATTCTTGATCCAGGAGCGTACCGGTCAAGGCTGCTTTGAGCATTGCTCGTGTATAGTTGATGCTGATTCGCTTGCCGACACCATAGGTTCCACCCACCCATCCGGTGTTTAGAAGCCAGCAGTTCACCCCATAGCGTTCGATCTTCCGCCTGAGCAATTCAGCGTAATGAGATGGATGGTGCACCATGAAGGGGGCGCCAAAGCAGGTGCTGAAGGTTATCTCCGGTTCTTCTCCCAATCCCACTTCTGTCCCGCCCACCTTGGCAGTATATCCAGAGATGAATTGATAGAGCGCCTGGTTGGGGTTAAGACGGGCGATTGGGGGCATCACCCCAGAAGCGTCGCAGGTCAGCAGGACGATGTTTCGCGGGTGCCCAGCCATCTTTTCGGGAACAGCATTCTCAATGTAATCAAGCGGATAAGAAGCGCGGGTGTTTTCGGTTATCTCATCATCATCCAAATCTATTAAGCGCGTGACTGGGTCGATAATGACATTCTCGAGGATAGTTCCAAAACGTTGTGTGCAAGCATAGATCTGCGGTTCGGCTGTTGGTGATAACAGGATGACCTTCGCGTAACAGCCGGCTTCAAAGTTGAACACGCCCCGATCGCTCCAACCATGTTCGTCGTCGCCAATGAGTCGACGGCTGGGGTCAGCAGAGAGCGTGGTTTTTCCCGTCCCCGATAACCCGAAGAACAACGCGACGTCACCGTCATCACCTATGTTGGCCGAGCAATGCATGGGCATGACACCTTCTTGGGGAAGCAGGAAGTTCAATACGGTGAAGATCGACTTCTTGATCTCGCCTCCATAGGCTGACTCGCCGATGATGCACAGCTTCTGGTCAAAATTGATGACAATGAAGGTAGTGGTGCGAGTGCCGTCAATCGGCTGGAAAGCCCTAAACGAGGGGACGCAAAGCACTGTAAACTGGGGTACGTGTTGGCGGTATTCCTCCGCGCTCTTGGGCAGAATGAACATGTTGCGAGCGAAAAGGCTATGCCAGGCATACTCGGTGATGATCCTCACCGGCTTGCGGTAGTCCGGATCCGCGCCGGCAAAGCAATCTTGGACGAACAGGTCACGACCCTGGACGAAACCTTGAAGCCGACTGAAAAGCTCACCGAATTTTTCGCTGCTAAAGGGTCTATTGTATTCGCCCCACCAGATGTGCTCCTCCGTCGTTGCTTCACGAACGATGAACTTATCATTCGCCGCCCGAGCTGTATGCACCCCAGAGTCGACGAGTACTGGTCCCAGGTGGGAGATCCTGCCTTCGCGCCGGAAGGTGATTTCCTCATAAAGCGCTTCGGTTGGTATGTTCCAATAAACGACATTCAAGTTGGTCAGACCGTGATTCTTTAACCCATAGTCGCTCTTAAGTAACTTGGCTTCCGATTGAGCGGGGGTCGTAATATTCAGCAGGTTATTCATAGCCAATCCCTGATCATCTTCCGATCACCGATGTAGATTTCGTTTGGTGACTCGGGGTCAAGCGCCCACTTGATGCGTTCAATGCCTTCGGTTATGTCACTTACCTCCCCTGCGTAGCTCAGTCGTAGGTGACCTTCCATGCCAAAAGCGGCTCCAGGCACAGTAACTACTAAGGCTTTCTTGAGAAGGAATTCAGTTAATTCGATCGAGTCGTTACTGTAGGCGCGGATGTCCGGCAAGCAGTAAAAAGTGCCCGCCGGCTTGGTAACACGGATACCGTTAAACGTTTGTAACTCTTGCATCATCACATCGCGGTTGTTTTGGATTGTCAATCTCAGGCTCTCGATCACGCTCTGCACACCGGTCAGCGCACCCTCGGCTGCTGCCTGGGAGATCACCGAAGCGTTGGATGTGGTTTGTGATTGGATATTGATCATCACCTCAACCAGCTTCCTGGGTGCAACGGACCATCCGATTCGAAACCCGGTCATACCGTAGACCTTGGATACTCCATTAACCACAATCAGTTTGCTATTCTCCAGGTCTTTATCAGTGTATTTGTAGGCAATCGGGGCACGTTTGCCATCAAAAACCAACGTTTGGTAGATGTCATCCAGGATGATGTAGATACCCTTACTCTCACAGAACTTAACAATCTCAGCGATAAACTCCTCCGAATAGATGACCCCCGAAGGGTTGTTTGGGCTATTGATAATGATCGCTTTAGTGTATGAAGTAACCACCCGCTCGATATCTTCTAATCTTGGATGGAAGGTGCCATCCTCAGGGGTAACGATAACTGGTATGCCGTAGACCATCTTGACCATCTCAGGATAGCTAACCCAATATGGCGCCAGGAGGATGACCTCGTCTTGCGGGTCTACAATCGTAAAAAGGACATTGTAGATGCATTGTTTAGCGCCGGTAGAGACAATGATGTTCTCCGGCGCTACGAGCCTGTCGTAATGCTCTTCCGTGTAGCGGATGATCGCTTTCTTAAGCGACGGTAAACCATCTGTGGGAGTGTATTTCACATCACCAGTATGCAACTTCGCCGCGGAACCCAGGATAGCCGTTATCGGAGCACGATTCTTCGGCTCACCAATGCCAAGGTGGATCACAGGGTCGCCTTTCTCCTTCAGGATTCTGGCTTCCTCGTTGAGCCTCAGGGTCGGCGACTCTTTGATCTCCCTTGCAAGCTGACTCACACTCATATGTAGAACTCCCTCAACCCTTCCGACCTCTTCATAAATCCATGTGGCTTACCCCTTTAGGGTTGCCTTGGGTTGGAATAAAATAATTATAATGATTTGTTAGCCAATCTGACAGAGACAATCTTCCCATTTTTATTATGGAGGATATAGCTAGCTGGGTTGATCTTCTTTCCAATCCGTGCCTAGCCGGTCTTCTTGCCATATCCTCCACCACCAGGTGTACAGATGCTGATTACATCACCCGCCTGAACCTCAAGAGAGACCTTACCGGGCAGTGTTTGCTCAACGCCATTTCTAATCACCGCATTACTACCGGACTGTCCAGGATTTCCACCCGCCAGCCCATACGGGCAAAACCGGCGTCGGTCTGAGAGTATGGTTACTTGCGCTTCGTGAAGCAACTCAATCTTACGACAAATCCCATTGCCTCCATTGAAACATCCCTCTCCACCAGAACCTCGACGAATCTCATAGCTCCGCACACGAAAAGGGTATGTGTACTCAAGCGCTTCGATTGGTGTATTCATCGTATTAGTCATATGAGAGTGGATTGCATCAATTCCATCTGCTCCAGGGCATGCACCCGTTCCTCCGCCTATCGTTTCGTAATAAGCGTAGGATCGTTTACGCTCCGGATCCCACCCTCCGATCGTCAGATTGTTCATGGTTCCTTGACTTGCCGCTGGTACCCGATCGGGACACGCTTGAGCTAGAGCTCCCAACAGCACATCCACGATTCGTTGAGAAGTCTCCACGTTGCCCCCCGCTACTGCAGCCGGTGGTTGAGCGTTGACTAAGGTTCCCTCAGGAGCGATTATCTTAATCGGCACCATGCAACCAGCGTTAGAGGGAACATCGAGCCCAATTAATGCCCGAAACACATATTGGGTGGCGGAGAGAGTTATGGCGTACACGGCATTAATACCGCCTCTACACTGGGGAGAGGTACCTGAGAAATCGACAATTGCCTCATCTCCTTGGATGGTGATGGTTACCGCGATTTCAACCGGTTCGGGATTCAATCCGTCGTCGTCCATGCGATCAACGAATCGATATTTTCCATTGGGAAGATCACCAATCAGGCGACGAGTCATTCGCTCAGCATACTCAAGCAGCCCATAGATGTATTTTTCTACTTCCTGGCGACCATAGCGATTTACAAGCTCACCCATCCGCTCCACACCCTTATTGTTAGCAGCCATTTGCGCACGCAGGTCTCCCGCCCTCTCGTCCGGCGTACGTACATTGGCTAACAACAGGTCCATAATCCCTTGGTTAACCACCCCTACCTCAACCAACTTGATCGGTGGGATGATAATACCTTCTTGATAAAGCTCGTTGGAGAGGGGCATGGAGCCGGGTGTCATACCTCCAACATCCGAGTGATGAGCGCGGTTTGCCGCAAAACCAAATAATTCCTGCGTGCTGTCCTGACCAATGAAAATTGGACTTATTAAAGTGATGTCGGGGAGATGTGTACCCCCATGGTATGGGTCATTCAGGATGACAACATCCCCTGGCGAAAAGTCATATGCTTGGATACCCTCCATGACCGACAATGGCATAGAGCCCAGGTGGACTGGTATATGGGCAGCTTGAGCGAACATTCGTCCCTTGATGTCAAATAGGGCACAAGAATAATCACGCCTCTCTTTAATATTGGGCGAGTATCCGGTGCGACGCAACACCATGCCCATCTCCTCGGCAACGGAGGAGTACAGGTGTTTAAAGACTTCTAGGCGGACGGGGTCGAATGCGATCATTTTTCTAAGTTCCTCAATAAGGTTATCTAAAGACAGAGAATATCCATATGATGCGTGAAACGTGAAAACTACTAATCTAGAGAAGGTACATTTTGCATTAGATCCACCAACTCGTCGGGGTCAATATTCCAAGATGCCTCAGGATCGCATGAATTATGATTGTATTTCGCAATATCTTCACGCAGGCTACGCCCACGCTGCTGAGGCACCATAGTCAATAACAAACGGATAATCTGGGTTAGTAGACGAAGACGATGCGTGATTACTTCCTCTTCTATCACATGACGACTTTTATAATACCAATCACGGCTCTCACGAGCTGATCCCAGCGCATATTCATAGAAAAGCGCCCTTCCCTTACCCGTACCACGAGAATAGCCTTCAGCAATATTCGCACTGATTGATCCCAGAGCCCGATACAATTGATCTGCTAATCCATGCATCCTCTTATCCCGTATTAATTTTGCAACATCGTACCAACCCAGCTCGGTAGCAAACAACGCTAAACGATAGGCTTCAACCTTCCACAAAGAATCACCAGTTATTTCCTCTGGGACAGTCTTCACCCATTCCTCATAATTCACTTCACCCCTCCCCTCACTCCTCACGCCTCACGTTTCACGTTTCACTCCTCACGCCTCACGCTTCACGTTTCACTCCTCACCTCAATAACCAAGTTCGAATACTCATCAACATTAGCCCGACTCCCCTCAGGCAAGTAAACCGTCGTGTCCTTGTAAACGATCATGGCTGGACCAGCGATGACCTGACCCGGTTGAAGATGTTCACCCCGGTAGAAAGGTTCATGGGCGATTTTTCCATCTTCTTGAACAAAAGCACGACGACCGATGAAGGCTTTGGACGGATCCTCTACACCCAACGGAGAACGAGGGAGAGTCGGTTTTGAGACACCTCCGACAGCACGGAGCCTGATATTGACGATCTCAACTGGCGACCCAGGTGCGCTGTGTCCATAGGTCCTCTGGTGCAGGGCGTGGAAAACGTGTACAAAATCTGGCGTTAGTGGCAATGTGAGTTCATACCCCTGACCCGCATATCGCATGTCGAGTTCCCGATGCAATTTTATCCGGTCCTCAGATACGCCCTCGCGTTGTACATCATGGGATCCTCGATCTGCTAGTTGATCGAGTAGTTGTTCCAACTTCCCGAACGGTGCATCCCCTGGCATCATCACTGTCTGAACGTAATCCTTAATCACATCGGCGGTGAGCATCCCGAAAGCCGACAGAGTTGACGCACATGGTGGTATCAGCACATGCGGGATCCCCAATGCATGGGCGAGATCAACTGCATGCAAACCACCCGCGCCACCAAAAGAAACCAGCGAAAAATCCCGTGGGTCGTAACCCCGTTCCACGGAGATCACTCGCAACGCACGCTCCATATGAGCATTGACGACCTTGATCACACCCAACGCCGCAGTTTGAGCCGGAGTCAGATCTAACCAGGGTGTTAAACCTGCATTCCGAGCCAACGACTCAAGTGTTTTCTCAGCAGCTTGAATGTCAAGCTCCATGCGACCACCAAGAAAATGGTCTGGCGCAAGACGACCAAGGAGTAGATTAGCATCGGTCACTGTAGGTTCTCTGCCACCTCTGCCATAGCAGACAGGCCCAGGATCCGCGCCAGCGCTCTTAGGTCCGACGCGTAGCGCTCCACCTGCATCGGCATAAGCGATAGAGCCACCTCCCGAGCCGACAGTGTGGATATCAATCACTGGAACACGAATTGGGAAACCATCGATTTCTGCCTCATTCGTGACCCGGATCGCTCCGTCGCAAAGGGAGACATCGGTCGAGGTGCCTCCCATATCGAAACTGATTATCTGTTCGAACCCAGCTGTCTGCGCAACGTTAAACGCACCTACGACACCACCAGCAGGGCCGGATAAGATGGACCTTACCGCCCCTGCCCGGGCTTCAGTGGCGCGGATGCTACCCCCATTGGATTGCATGATTTGAAAGCCAGCGACCTCCAATCGTTCTTCAAGTCCTCCAAGATAACGATCAACGATGGGTGATACATAGGCGTTGATGACAGTCGTACTGGTCCGTTCGTATTCCCGGAACTCAGGCAGTACTTCATATGAGGCCGAGACAGTGAAGCCGGCTTGTCGCAGAGCCTGAGTAATAATCTGCTCATGAACAGGATACATGAACGAGAACAACAAGCATACAGCAACCGATTCAACATCCATAATCCTCAGCTTGTCGATCAGTATGGGTAATTCAGCTTTATTAAGAGGTGTAAGAACTTGACCACGGTGGTCGACACGCTCTTGGATCTCCAAACGCCCCTCATCATCCACTAATGGTCGAGGTTGAGTAGTAAATAAATCATATAAGTCCCGACGAACTTGTCGTCCGATGGCGATCACGTCACCAAAACCTTGTGTAGAGATAAGTGCTGTCCTTGCTCCTTTCCTCTCCAGTATCGCGTTAGTTGCTACCGTAGAACCGTGGATAATGTATGGTTGAGTGGGCTGATTTATCTTCTCCAGCCCATCAAGCAAAGCATGGTCTGGATTATGGGGTGTTGAAAGTATTTTATCAGTAATAAATGTGCCTGATTCCTCATTAAAAATAACAAAATCCGTGAAAGTGCCCCCAATGTCTATGCCTATGCGCATTGTTCTTCCTTATTAAAAGTAATTCCTGCTGTTTAAGGTAATTAATTCGTGCTCCTACCATCCCTTTGTAAGAACATGGTCCAGGTCTTCTCAGATTCGTTTTCGAACATCCTAGGCTTATAGTCCGGCATTTCCTGACATCATACACTACATATATCGCACTCAAAAGTCTTCGTCAGCTTAGAGCCGAGATTCTTCACTGCTAATTGGCCCTTCCGGCAACATTGATTCCTAGTAAATATTATTCATTGCACGGATGGAAAACATGATTACAATATACTTACACCCGGATGTGTGGTTGTTCTATGTGGAAATGCCCTCATTGCAGCAAGGAGATTCAGGAAGAAGCGATCTTCTGTCGCCACTGCCGACGTGATGTCGAACCACCACTATGGCTGGCGGACATGCACAGATGTCCTTTCTGCGCTGAGTGGATCGAGGTCGGAACCGATATTTGCCAGTTTTGTGATAAGAATCTATCGGTCAAACCAACACACAAGACCCCCCCTTTCATCCAAGAACCATCCTCCGACTTTGTTTCCGACATACGCGAACAGATCTTGATGCCAGATACTCCACCGGTTAAACCTCCATCCAAAGCCCGACGCTCATCTCCAAAACCTTCCCCGGAAATTCTAGAGGAAACCGTTCCGTTTCCAGTAGATATGTCACCTACAGATGATGGCGGAACATCCTTACGCAGGAATCTCCTGGACGAGCCACAACGCTTCGGGGTCTTGGGAAGGATCAGCGCCCGCCAGATCGATGCCAAAAAGGATGGAAAAGGTTTGCTGACCGTGTTGCCTTCCTTAATGCGACGGACGCTCCCGGTTATCCTCGGTGGAGCCATCGTCATCGCAATCGTGTATTTCGTAATGGGACCTGGTAAGGATTTCCTAAATCAATTGCTCACCTCAACCCCTGCCAGCACACCCCAACCCGCACCCTCGTCCACTATTACCTCCGTTGCGCTTACCGTCACTCCTCGAGCCGAGGTCACCGATACCCCCCACATCGTCGCAGAACCTACAGCAATTCCATCCTGCGTTCTCTGGGACCAGGTCAGCTTGGACGACGCCGACACAGTCATTTGCGTGTATGGTGAAGTCAAACGGTGGTACTCCGATGCTGGTATCGACTTCATCGCATTGTTTAGCGAAGAAATGGGGACATTTGTATTCGTTGACCACACGAGATCGTACCCTGAGGTGAAACCAGGAACCTGCATCATGGCAGAGGGATACGTCGAACTTATGCGGGGCGTGCGACCTTTTATTGACCTTGCTGGTACTTTAGAATTCTGTTCAGAAGACCTACAGAGTACGCCATAGCGAAGATCCTTCCCACCTATTTTTCGTTTTCCTCTTTTGATCGACCTTCGAGAAATTCTCTAAAAACGTCAAGCCGACCTTCATACTCATCACCATCAACGGGTTCTTCCAGCATGGGTGGAGTGCTCCGTACTTGGTCCTTCCATCTTTGACCCATGAATTCCGTGAATCTATCCAACCCACCGATTAACTTGAGTATTAGAAACACAACCGCTAAGAGAAATACCACATATGGCAACATCTAAGACCTCCACCAAATTCAAGTCCCAGCTAATAATATCAACTGGTTCCTCCACTCATACATCCTATTATATCTCGCCTATCGCATACTATCCTCCATCAACTAGCTGTTAGCTGGCTTCAGTCAGCCAAATTCACACCTCTATTGAAATGATGGGAAATCTCTATCAAACCACGCGAGTCACTGATCAAAATTGCCTGATGTTTATAATCGAGCATTTCCTATGGTGGTGATACTAGCAATGCCGGTGTTATGGAGAAAGTGGATAACTGATCCTATACAATAGAGGGATTTTGTGTAATTCTTCTGGTGAAATCGACCGTTTCCTGACCGCGTTTGAGTCAGTGGTGCACCAGAATATCTAGGCTAACTTTTTCCCCTGCAAGCTCGAATAGATGTCGAGAATCTGCTCGACGATCTCACTCCAAGCATAAGCCTTAGCATACTTGGCTGCCTGATTCCCCAACTTCGCTCTCAATACATCATCTTGGATGATAACCCGGAGTCTTTCAGCCAACGCCTCAGGATCAGCTGTTGGTACGTGAAAACCTGTTTCGCCGTCTCGAACTAGAAATGCTAGACCTCCCGTCTCTGAAGCTACAACTGGGGTCCCACAGGCCATTGCTTCCAGAGCTACCAAACCGAAGGATTCATAATGGGAGGGCACAACGACCACCTCAGCCGCTGAGTAATAATATTGGAGTGTGTCTTGATCTCGTTTGCCAAGGAAGGTGATCAGATCCAAGATTCCAAGGGACTTACGTAGCGATTGCAAACGCTCCATCTCGGTGGTCATCTGTTCTCGGCTGACTTGAGGATCACCACCTATTACCGCTAGGCAGAAGGGATGCTCATCCAATACTCCCTCTCCATGAAGGATTCCAACCGCCTCAATTAATGTATCGATGCCTTTCAATGGTTCGATGCGGCCGACATAGAGCAGCATGCGATCATGACAAGGCACGCCAATATAATCTTTTGCTTCATCCTTTGGAATCGGATAGAAGCGACTCGTATCCACACCAGGTGGGACGACTACCACCCGGTCGATGTTCTCATGGTACAACCACTGGATTTGCGCCACTTCCGCTGGAGTAGCTGCCACTACTCGATCTGCCTCCCGCAACAGGCGGCGTTCCGTGTCCAAACGTAGGTTTGAAGATTCCTCCTCCACACTGCGCGCGACCCGGTTCTTCATCACCGCCAATGTGTGGAACATCTGGATCAGCGGGATGTTCCAGGCTTGACGTAAAGCCAAACCAACCAGACCCGAGAGCCAATAATGACTGTGGATTAGATCGTATTCAAATCCTTTCGTTTCAGCGAAATTCAGGACACCTTCGGTAAAGCTATCGATATACTCAGCCAAGTGGGGTTTGCTCATTGCGATTTCCGGTCCGGCCGGCACATGTACAACCCGGTTTCCATAACCAAGGTGATGAAGTATATGCGGTACATGCTCATCCTGTGATCGAGTAAAGACATCCACACATACGCCATGTCGACCGAGTTCACAGGTCAAATCGCGCACATAGACATTCATTCCCCCAGTATCTTTACCCCCTAAAGTTGCCAGAGGGCACGTATGGTAGGAGAGCATCGCGATCCGCATGATTACATTATCCATCAACCCCTTCTTCTTGCCAAGGATTCTTGTCGGCTGGTATAATCCCTTGCGATGCCAGCGTAGCTCAGTCGGCAGAGCAATCGCTTCGTAAGCGATGGGTCAGGGGTTCGACTCCCCTCGCTGGCTTGGAGCGCTCCGATATGAGCGCTTTTCCTTTCATCCTGAGCGCGTATAATGAAAGCATGGTCAAAAGCCATTCACCGATTGTGATCGGCATCGCCGGGGGCACCGGCTCTGGCAAGACGACCGTTGCCAACGTGATCCTTGATCGGGTCGGTGCAGATAAGATCGCCTTCCTGACCCACGATGCCTACTACAAAGACCTCGATCATCTACCACGCGCCCAACGTGATATGATCAATTTCGACCACCCTGATTCTCTCGAAACAACGCTTTTTGTTGACCATATCAAGCAGCTTAGCCACTGGCAAACAGTGGAAATTCCGATCTACGACTTCACCACACACACTCGCACAGAAAATACAACCCGCGTTGAACCTCGACCTGTGATTCTGGTAGAGGGTATTCTGATCTTCGCTGAGTCCGCCCTACGTAAGCTGTTCGATGTCAAGATATTTGTCGACACGCCAGCCGACATCCGATTCATCCGGCGTCTGCAGCGCGACATTATCGAGCGAGGTCGTACGGTCGAATCAGTAATCCAACAGTATCAATCCACCGTACGCCCGATGCATCTGGAGTTCGTCGAATCATCTAAGCGTTATGCGGATGTGATCATACCCGAAGGGGGGTTCAACACTGTCGCGATGGACATGGTCGTGGCTCGCACGGAAGAATTGCTGGCCCAGCGCTAGAGCTATGACCTCCCCCTATCAACCTATAAGGAGAACCCATGCCTTCCAAGCAATATCCATCATCGCCACCGATGGTGATCGACCAGACAAAAAGTTACACAGCAACCATTAAAACAGATCTTGGTGATATTTCCATTCAGTTACATGCAGACAAAGCGCCTCAGACGGTGAACAATTTCGTCTTCCTGGCGAAGGATGGTTTCTACAACGGTTTAATCTTCCATCGCGTGATCGCCGACTTCATGGCTCAGGGCGGCGACCCCACCGGAACCGGAAGCGGTGGACCAGGCTACAAATTCGAAGATGAATTCCACCCGGAATTGCGGCACGATGGCCCCGGCGTGCTCTCGATGGCCAACGCAGGTCCAAACACAAACGGCTCCCAATTCTTCATCACCCACGTCGCTACACCCTGGTTGGATGATCGCCATTCAGTGTTCGGAAAGGTCGTAGATGGCATTGACATTTTTTTGTCTATCCCCCCACGCGACCCTAATGAACCACATACACCATCAATAACAATCCAGGCTGTCGAGATCACCGAGACATGACTGATCGATCCTGGCTATCCGGTTGGCGATTGACCCTGATCCGGATCTTTTCGTTTGTAGTGGTCATCACCATCACGGTCTATATCTTCTCGATCCGAGATCAAGCCGATCGGCTTGCCGGATATGGATATCCAGGGATTTTTCTCCTATCCATCATGGCCAACGCGACATTGATCCTGCCAGTCCCAGGCATCGCGCTAACCTTCACTCTGGGAGCGGTATTTCCCCCATTCTGGGTGGCATTGGCTGCCGGTTCCGGCGCTGCCCTGGGTGAATTGACAGGATACTTGGCAGGTTTCAGCGGTCGAGGAGCGATTGAAAACAACCCGACTTATAAACGAATCAAGGATTGGACCGCCGATCATGGTGGATGGGCAATCCTGCTCCTGGCTTTCATTCCTAATCCCCTCTTCGATCTGGGAGGAGTTGCCGCGGGTGCTTTGGGTATGCCGGTCCAGATTTTCTTCTTTTGGGCTTGGATTGGCAAGACGCTAAAAATGCTTCTCTTCGCATACGCCGGCGCGGCTTCGGTCGACTGGTTGATAAATTTGATGGGCGGTGTACCGTAACAGATTTTGGATTCTCAACTCAGGAACCCAATCTTGACTGCACTAATAATTTAAACGCGTGAAAGGGAACGGTTTATTTTTTTCCTGCTGGCGGCTACATTTTTCAGCTGACTCAATCTTGGAATTCATAGGTCAGCGACTATAGTTTGTAGACCTCCCGGTGTAGCGTCACCCGATCAAGTGCATCTGAGACAACCTCAACCCCCAAACCAGAACCAGTCGGCACATCGATCGTGCTGTCGGGGTTAAGTGTGAAACGCGGTTCAGCGATATCCTCAGCGTAATATCGATCCGATGCCGAGATATCCCCTGGCAAAGTAAATCCAGGAAGGGACGCCAACGCCAAGTTTGCAGCCCGACCGATCCCGGTTTCAAGCATCCCCCCACACCAGACCGGAACGCCGGCTTCGTAGCACAGGTCATGTACCGCCAATCCTTCCAATAATCCACTCACCCTACCCGCCTTGATATTAATTACCCGGCAGGCGTCAATCTCCAATGCCTGGCGGGCATGACGGGCTGAGAGGATGCTCTCGTCGAGACATATCGGCGTTTGTAAACGCGCCTGAAGTCGACTATGGTCAATGAGATCATCCTCCGCAAGTGGTTGTTCGATAAGCAGAAGCTGTTGGTTGTCCAACTCCTCGAATACCGCAACATCTTCCAACGTGTAAGCGGAGTTCGCATCGACTTGGAGGGGCAGATCGGGGAAAGATTTTCGCACCGCCTCAACCTCAAACACATCTCGCCCAGGTTTGATCTTTATCTTTACCCGCCGGTAGCCCGCTTCGACATATCGGCCGACAGCGTCAACCAAAGCACTAGGATCCTGCTGGATGCCAATCGATACACCAACCGGCACCCGCTCAACCACTCCACCCAAGATTGTGGTCAGAGACTTTCCTTGCACCTTCCCCATGAGATCCCACAATGCCATTTCAAGACCAGCCCGGGCCAGGTTATGCCCTTTAAAAGCTCCTAAGCCACGGTGGTAATCTTCGACATCAGCGACCTCACGCCCAAGAACTGTCGGAATATAGAATTCTGACAATATATGCCACGCCGTTTTAGTTGTCTCGTAGCTGTAACCCGGAGTAATTCCAGCGACACACTCCCCCCAGCCAGTCATCCCTTCACAATCTACTCTGAGTATGAGGCAATCCCGATCAAGCTCTACACCGAAGGATGTCTCAAACGGCTCACGCAACCTCATTCGTACGTGCCGTAGTTCAATAACCTCAATCTTCATGCCCAGCCAATGTCCTTTCACTATGAGCAAGCACATAATACGAGCGCGGGAGTTGCTCATCCCGCATAGAGACGAAATCGGTCACTATGTATCCCGAGTTAAATGCTCCCTCAAGTATCTCACGAGTGTGCAACCGCCATGTTTGTGCTAACCTGATGTCAATCTCCTTCATAAGCTGGTAATCTTCCGGAATTTCAACCAACACCAGATTTCCCTCTGGTGCAACCCATCTCTCTGCGGGGTGAAGCAGATCTTTGTCACCTAAAATCGCCGGATTCAACACCTGAGTACCGGCATTGAGATGATTAGTTAAGTTAAGTGGACGATGCGTTCCCTCAAGACGCGAGACTACTCCGACCGTGGCAACCCACCAATCCACCTGAAAGCGGTCGGATGGCAGATCAACATTTCGGTCGTCTAACATCGAATCGTATGCATCACGAATGTAATGGGAGCAAATCGCCCCCAATTGATGGATATTGAGGTGAGCATCCTGGCATAAGAGAGGATCATATCTCCAGGTGATTAAACTGATTCCTTGTTCCATTACCGCCA
>JAUVOZ010000133.1 GCA_030598885.1 Anaerolineae bacterium
GATCCCAATAAAGCATCTATGAATTCCTCATATTCAACTTCATTCATCGGACAATTAATGTAATCGCCTTCTGAATTCTGACCACGCCCGTAACGCGATGCTCGAAATGCAATCGACATGTCGATGCTCTCAGCCTCAACAATCGGCGAGAGTGCGTCATAAAAATATAAATGCTCTTCACCGGTTATAAGTGAAAGTTCATTTGCCAGCTTGTCTGAGGTAAGCGGACCAGAGGCGAGAACTACAATTCCTTCAGGGATGCGTTCAACTTCCTCACGTATCAATGTTATGTGTGGATGAGATTCGATTTTCTCGGTTACACCTCGAGCAAAGGCTTCACGATCAACCGCAAGTGCACCCCCGGCTGGCACAGCCACCCTTTCAGCGATACTTAGCAACAAAGATCCCAGGTACCGAAGCTCGGTCATGAGAACTCCGGATGCCCTATCTGGCAATCGAGAACCTAATGAGTTGGAGCAAACCAGTTCCGCCAAGTACCCACTTTGATGAGCACCGGTCTGCTTTAAGGGACGCATTTCAAACAGCAATACGTCCACACCACGCCTGGCAATCTGCCAAGCGGCTTCACTTCCTGCTAATCCCCCACCGATAACGATTACTTCCTCGGTCATATCCAGATTCTAACACTTAATCAACGGCATAGTTCTTGCAACACAATTGCGCACAATTCATACACATTGTATACTCTTCCCTCGAGGCAAACTATGCTTCAAATACAAAACCAATCCCAACGACCACTTACTACTGCACATCTGGCGCAGACGATGAGCCTTCTTTTGCTCTCGAACATTGAACTGCGTGATAAGGTGATGGCGGAGCTGTCGGTTAACCCAGCGCTCGAGTTGGTCGAGGAGCGCATTTGTCCTCACTGCCGCCGTCGTCTCACCAATCCTGGAGCCTGCCCTATCTGCAGTATTCAGCAGTCAGATGAAGGGCCGATCGTTTTCCTCTCACCACGTGAATCGTACCGCTCTACTACCACCCGATCAGCACAAGAGGATACGCTTCCCGATCAGGAACCGACAGCACCCGAGGATCTTACTAGCTACGTCCTTCAACAGTTGGCGTCAAACCTGAACGCCAATGATCGCCTGTTAGCGACCTACATCCTTTCTGGCCTTGATGAAGATGGTTTTCTTCAGGACCCGCCTGCTTTCATTGCCCGAGCAACACGGTCAACACTCTCACACGTCGACCGCATCCTTCAACTTATCTCCCATGTTGATCCACCCGGGCTGGCAACAACCGGACCTCGTCAGGCTCTTTTAGTTCAACTGGACCTGTTTCCCCAGGATAGTCCAATACTTCGATTGGCTCGTCGTATACTGGAATCGTTCTTCGTCGAGCTTGGTCGCCGCGAGATTGAGAAGATCGCTTCAAACATGGAAGTTAGCTCCAATCGGGTTAGAGAAGCCGCTGTTTTCATTCACGATAACCTGAACCCCTATCCCGGGAGAGCTTCCTGGGGATCAGGCAGACACCCCCAGAATGGCGATCCAAACGTCTTCCATTCTCCAGATATCCTCATCTCCCGTAACTCGTCCGATATGAGCGGTCCACTGGTGGTAGAGATCTTTGCCCCGATATCGGGATGGCTACGGGTCAACCCCATGTTTTCACAAGCCATATCCAAGACCAACGGTAATCAATCAGAAGAGTGGGTCAAGCATATTGAGCGCGCCTCGTTATTCGTCAAGTGCCTTCAGCAACGCAACAACACGATGCGCCGTTTAATGCAATCATTAGTGACCCAGCAAAACCAATTCATCTTGAATGGTGACCGTCACCTTATACCAATAACCCGCGCGAAATTAGCTAAGGAGATCGGCGTTCACGAATCGACCATCTCACGGGCGGTTGCTCACAAATCGGTCGCTTTACCCGATGGTCGGATCATCCCATTGTCTCGATTCTTTGACCGCAGTCTTGCTGTGCGCGACCGGATTAAAGAGATCGTTAGGAACGAGTCTCGACCCCTCACTGACGATCAAATCACCACTGTTTTACGGAAGGATGGTGTGCGTATTGCACGGCGTACCGTCGCTAAGTACCGATCCATCGAGGGCATTCTCCCAGCTCGTCTTCGTCACCGCAAAGGTGTCCGTGCTATAGAATAGGTCTGAGCCTTGCCGATCAACTCTTCAGCCCTTACTTCCATTGCTCGTTTCTTCAAACCAGACCCATATCGTGACCTCTTCCGTGTTCTAGCTGATACACTCGATGATGCTGTTCTGGTCATATCGAGTGATTCTTTTCAGATCTTAACCTGTAACCATGCTTTCCTACTCCTCTCTGGTTATGCACGCGCCGAAATTGAGAAACTAACTTTCGCTGATTTGCTAACCGATGAAGAAGAAGGAAAAGCGGTTTTAAGTCAACTCATCCCTTGCTCCAAGACCCCGGATTGCATAATAGAAGAGGTGCCCATCCGAACACGAAATAAAGAAATTACCCCAATCGATATCCACGTCCGACCAGTTGGACTTGGCTCTTCAGCACTGCTCCTCATTGGTAGTCCGGTTAGTGATCGAATCCACGTAGAAGACCAACGTCTTGCACAGCAAGAACGTCTCGACACATTATCCCAAATCTCGACCCTGATCCTCGACGAAATGGTTGCTGCCCTTCCCAGTGCCCTCGATCTTGCGAAACGTTTACTTTGTGCCTCATGGATTGGGCTCTATCGATTATCAGCTTCGACTCCGGATTACATCTTGGATGGTTCATTACCCCCTGAATTTCCTCAAGCGCTTCCTGCCTCAGATATTATCCCGTTTGATAGAACAAGCCTGTGGCATCTTGGACAACGCCCGGAATTTTCGCTGCATAAATCTGCTCGTGCGGCTGGTTTTGGTGCACTTCAAACTTCCCTGGTAGGTGACCCTACAGCCTGGGTTGGTCTGCTTGTCGTCGGTTGGCAGAATCAAGATGCTATCCCGGATTATTCTGATTTACTCATGTCAGTAATTGCTAATCTTTGCCATGTAGCTATTTTGCTCAGCTTGCAGCGAGCTTCGGTCGCAGACGGTGAAAAAGCGCTTGAGCAACTTCAAGCTGAAGTAAGCGACCAATTCGCTGCCATCCCTGATATCCTCCTCTCGCTTGACAGCGACCTCAATGTAATCCAAGCCAACCCAGCCATAACCAAGTTGTTTGGCTACCAACCCGAAGAGGTGGCTGGCTTACCAATACAGGATGTGCTTGTTAGCTCTAAAGATGTTCGCCCATTCTTACTTGACGCGTTAGACCATAAGCAAATTGTAGAGCTGGAACGGGTTGTTCTGCATCATCGAGATGGAACCCCCCTCCCCGTACACATGCTCGCTACACCATTATCAGATGCAGCTCAATCTCGTTTGCTAGTCATTCTGAAGGATCAATCTGCCCAACAGGAGATTGAGAACCAAACCGAAACGCTTTCTCAACGCGCACAATTGGGTGAGGTCATTGCTACATTCGCTCATGAAGTCCGCAATCCAGTCAATAATATCAGCACTGGAGTCCAACTGGTCGCATCTCGACTAGGTGAGGACCACCCTCTCCATTCATCTCTCGAACGAGTGCATAAGGAATGCAACCGTTTGGACCAACTTATGAGCGATGTCCTTTCCTATGCCAGACCCCTCAAACTTAAAATAAAGCATCTCAACCTAACCGAATTTATGGAACGCATCCTCTCCCGTTGGACACCACATTTCAAACAAGCTGGTATTAGCTGTCACAAATCTTATAATCCCGATACCCCCTTTGCATTAGCTGATGAACCCACATTGGAGCGGGTTATAGTTAATCTAATCACCAACTCAATTCAAGCCATGCCCGATGGTGGAACGCTTTCTATCGCGCTCGATTCGACTCATACTGCCCAAGGTGAAATGGTAGAGCTAAAAATCATTGATACTGGTCCCGGTATTTCGCCTGATGTAAAGGATCGAATATTTGATCCTTTTTTTACAACCAAGAAAGATGGCACGGGACTCGGGTTGGCCATCAGCCATCGCATTCTAAATGCCCACAAAGGCACTATCAATTTTGAAAGTTTCACCGACGCCGGTACAGTTTTTACCATATGCCTCCCGTCGGTAACCCATTCCTCGGAGGAAGCAACCCATGACCGCGACCGTCCTGATCGTTGACGACGAAGAGACCGCCCGTAGTTTCATCAGTGAAGCTTTGAAAGATGCTGGTTACGAAGCGATCGAGGCAGGGAACTTAGCCGAGGCGCATAAGGTGGTCGATGCCGGCGCGGCGGATATCGTTTTGTTAGATGTGATGTTGCCCGATGGTTCGGGGCTTACATTGCTGGACCGTCTTTCGATGGAGAACCCAAGCCCCCCGGTAATCCTTATTACCGCATTTGGCGAGGTCGATACTGCAGTTGAGGCGATGAAGAAGGGCGCTCAGGATTTTCTACAAAAACCGCTGGATTTAGATCGTTTGTTACAGGCGGTTGAACGGGCGAATGAAATCGTCTCGCTCAGGCGTGAATTAGCTTTGTTACGCCAATCATCAGGTGACCAGACGGAAATGATTGTTGGGGAAACACCAACAATGCAACGTATTCTTGAAGAAGCTCAGCGAGCGGCGGCAGCTTCAGTTTCGGTCCTGATCACTGGCGAGACGGGCACAGGCAAGGAAGTATTAGCGCGCGCCATACGTACTATGGGATCCCGCGCTGATAAACCCTTCGTCCCCATTAATTGCCCCGCCCTTCCAGAAACAATGATCGAATCCGAACTGTTCGGACATGAAGCCGGCGCGTTCACCGGCGCCCAGAAGAAAAAGCCGGGGTTGATCGAAATCGCCGACGGAGGGATCCTCTTCCTCGACGAAATATCATCAACCAAGACCGATATGCAAGCTAAGTTATTGCGCGTGCTTGACGAACATCGTTTCCGTCGCGTTGGTGGAGTGAAAGAAATTGATGTCGATATCCAGATTCTGGCTGCATCTAATCGGAACCTGCAAACAATGATGGAAGAAGGTACTTTCAGGGAAGATCTCTATTATCGGCTCAAAGTAGTCGATCTCCATTTACCTCCCTTGCGCGAGCGGATCGTCGACATCCCCGCACTTGCCGGTACTTTCATTCGCCAAATCAATATGCGGACCGGAAACGTTATTAGCGGGATCACACCTCGCGCTATCGACGCTTTGAAATCACAAGATTGGCCTGGGAACATTCGTGAACTACGACACGTCATCGAACGGGTTGTACTTTTCTGTGATGACGAGGAAATCGATCTCGGACATCTCCCACCAGATATTCAGGCGTCCACTTCATAAACCTTCAGAAAAATTAAACTCGCAAAAGACTGATCAACTCCTGAACCTGGCGCATCCTGAAATACGCCAGGTTCTTAAATTCGGTATAAGTTCCTCTTCCTTAATAGATGCTTCTTCAGAACCTTCTCCTTTCCCGCAATTGAGTTTTCCCACACAAATCATATGGCATGTTACTTGCAACTTTAGCATCCAGACTGATCATAAAACCTGGAGGTAAAAATGATCCCCCTGTCGATGAATGATCTGCAGATAATAATTGCCGGTGCTGTCTTTGTTTTGGGATGCATGTGCATCATATTGGGCTCGCTTGTCCTGGTAAACCGGGGTTATTCACGCGAAGTACGCGCGATCGCAGTCCACACAGCAAAGCTCGGTCAAAAAGGTGTCGCCTCAGAAGTCACTGGTCTA
>JAUVOZ010000143.1 GCA_030598885.1 Anaerolineae bacterium
GCAATCGCGACCCAGCTCAGTGCGGTCCAAGTGGGGGAAGAGATTATCCGTTATACAGACTTGATGGTAGAGAAGACAATTAGTGAGCGCGGGTCTGATGGACACCGATGGCGTGTACAAGGTGAAGCGACATTGCCGGTGTCATTCCAGGGACCTGCTGCCAGGATCAATGTACTTCTGCTGGCTTTGGATGCCACCCAAGAGGTTGTGGGCTATAGCAAATGGGAGGCTGAAACTACGCTTGAGCTAGGAGGCAGTGTGGATTTCGATATAACGGTCTTCAGCCTTGGACCGATTATCGACCACATTGATATCTTGGCAGAAGCTCAGGTTATCCCCTGACCCAGGCATGTTTAGGGAGGGAATCAATTAACTCATGTACTTGGTGTATGCTTGGCAGCCAAAACGCATATTGTTACAATTTTCACTATGTTCTAAGCTAAGGCACATCTCTTGCACGAGATTGGCAGTGGATAAATGGATGGTGGAGCTCAAATGATACGCGCAATCCATACTTTTCCCCGCGGTTTTTTATGGGGAACCGCGACTTCTTCCCACCAGGTAGAGGGCAATAACTCGAATAATGATTGGTGGATCTGGGAGCAGGAGCAGGGGCGTATCATGCAAGACCACAAGTCGGGCGGGGCATGTGATTGGTGGGGTGGGCGTTGGCAGGAAGATCTCGACCGAGCCGCCGAAGGTGGACAGAACGCGCATCGCCTTTCGATTGAATGGAGTCGGGTGGAGCCTAGCCCTGCAGTTTGGCATGACTCAGCTTTGGACTACTATCGTCAGATAATCAAAGGAGCGCTGGACCGTGGGTTGATACCTATGGTTACCTTGCATCATTTCACCAATCCCCAATGGGTGGCCGAGCAAGGGGGATGGTTGAACCCGCAGATAGTGGCTATCTTTGAGCGCTATGTGCGAAAGGTCGTTAGTGCACTGCATGATCTGGTTGGCTTGTGGGTGACGATCAATGAACCGAATGTGTATTTCTTCCTTGCCTACCTGGAGGGTGGCTTCCCTCCCGGAATGAAGGATCTGAAGTCGCTACCGCAGGTTATCAAGCATATGGTCATGGCTCATGCAGCGGCCTACCATGCTATCCATGATATCCAACCTGAAAGTTTGGTTGGACTTGCGCATCATTACCGGGGTTTTCACCCAGCCAACCCACGAAACTCACTCGACAGATGGTTGGCGAGGTTCAAATCGGAGAATTTTAATAATATCTTTCCCCGCGCAGTCACCGATGGTCGGATTCGCACGCCGTTTTGGAAGGGCCAAGTGACGCAAGCGGCGGGGACACAGGATTACTTCGGCTTGAATTACTACACCGTCGAGAATTGTGCTTTTAATCCCCTTCATCCTTGGAATGCTTTCCAAGGTGGTGGCTACCCTGAAGGTGCCGATCTCAGCCCCACCGGCTATATCGCCAATGAACCCGAGGGGATGTGGGAAGCTCTTTGTTGGGCGCACCGCTTCAATCTACCGATCTACGTCACTGAAAATGGCGTCGAAGATGCTGAAAGTACAATACGCCCACGTTATCTGGCTGCTCACATACGACAGGTATGGCGGGCGGTAAATTTCAATTGGCGGGTGCGGGGTTACTTCCATTGGTCGCTGGTGGACAACTTCGAGTGGGAGCGGGGTTGGACGCAGCGGTTTGGTTTGTGGGCTTTGGACATCAGAACCCAACAGCGGAAAAAAAGAATCAGCGCGGACCTATATGAGGAAATTTGTAAGGCGAATGGACTTTCCTCCGAGATGGTAGCTATTTACGCACCTGAAGTCCTGGAGCAGATGTTCCCACCCAGAGGACCAGTGGAATTGGAGGTGACGGGTGGGTAAGCAGGTTTGCCCCCGAATTAAATTTCGATTTATTTTTAATTTTAACCGACTGTTGCTTTTTGGAGCCCTCGCGCTGTGGCTGATAGAACTGACCCCTCCCAGTACCGCAGACGCCATGCCAATTCGCCAAGAAAATGCGCCATTCATCCTACCCATTGCCGGACCACCAGGTCCGAATACATGGCTGTTTCTCCAACCTTATGGTAATACGGCTTTCGCTTATCGCTTCCGACACTCGGTCTATTGGGCTGGACAAGGGCTTCACTTCGGAGTTGATTTTGCCGCTCCCTGTGGTACGCCTGTACTCGCGATTGGTGATGGTGTTGTTCAGAGTATTGACAGCTGGCACGGCGCTGGCCCACACAATCTGATGATCAATCACCCGAATGGCTATGCTTCATTTTATGGTCATTTACTTATTAGATCGCATCTGAAAGTCGGACAGGAAGTTAGCGCTGGTGAAGTGGTAGCCTTGGTAGGCGACCCAGATTTAACTTGTTCTTCCCGACCTCATTTACATCTTGAAATACGCGATGCCCCCGACCACCGTATCGGCTACAATCCTTTGACATTAATCGACGCCGATTGGGAGCGTATTGCACTTATAGGAGGCTATCCACATTACTTCGAGCAGGATATGGATGACCCTCGTCGCTGGCAGGGTCTTCTCGATCAACCCGAAGTTCGTTTCGGATACCCATTACTCAATAATTTTGGCCAACCATGGCCTCCTGATTGGTGAGAACTATAAAATGCGGATTCTATCGATTTTCATGCTTGTGGTCACTCTGGTCACATGTGGTATAGCTGCAATCGTTAGTGGGGTCGCTTTCGCGGCACCGATACAACCATTGCACATACGAGCGACCCTCGCGGATCTGATCTTATTAACACCCACAAAGACGCCTGCTCGAACCCCAACCCCAACGCCCATGACCGTGCTGGAAGCGACACGCCTTACTAGTGGAGGATGCTGTCCTTATCCCTCTTGGTCGCCAGATTCCAAATGGGTTCCTTTTCTAGATCGCCCGGGACCTAATGAACCCGCGGGACTCTACGCAGTACCAGCCAATGGAGGAGAAATAACCCTGGTGGTTGAGCGGGTGGGGGTCTATTCCAGGGATTGGTCACAGGTAGCCTATCAACAGGCTGGTCAGACACTGGTGGAAAGATGGGCTGATGGAATGCGTTGGGAGATCCCCAATGAGGGTCGAACTATCCGATTCTCCCCCAGCGGTCGAATGGTTGAATGGGAAGTGATATCGCATGGAATCAATTTTCCTGACCTACGGCAAAGAGCAATCTGGATTGCGAATTTTGACGGTACGCAAGCGCGTGAGGTTGTTACTGTAAACGGTGGTCAATTTGTGGGTTGGGTGGGGAACGAGGAGGAGATAATTGTGACGGGTCGGTTGGCTCCTTATGGGCCAGCTGGTATCTGGCAAATCTCGGTGGAGAATGGGGCAGGTCGTTTGTTGCTGGAGATGGAGCATCCGCGCAGTCTTTTGTTATCCCCAGAAGGGGATTGGTTGGCTTTCACGGTTGCCTTTGATTTAGACCAGGAGTTAAACGGACTTTGGGTGATGCGAACCGATGGCTCCATAGTCAGGAAAATTGAGATGTATGGCTCCTATCGCTGGCGGCGGGAGGGGGTTCTGCTGGTGATCCCGTTGGACCTGGAGGATCCAGGTTCGTCGTTATGGCAGATAGATATCGTCAGTGATGAAAAATATAAATTAACCGATCCTACCGTGACCTCGCTACCCATCGCAAACAATGATTGGCAACCCTCTCCGGATGGCACCCAGATTGTGTTCCTCTCTGCGGAGGATCGTAATCTCTGGGTGTTGCCCTTGCCTGAACCCTGAATAGTGCGTGATATAATGGCCGGCGTAAGTGGGGAAAATACAATCTAAGCCCTTCATGGAGAGGTTGCGTAGTCTGGCCTAACGCGCGCGCCTGGAGAGCGCGTGAGCCGCAAGGCTCCGTGGGTTCGAATCCCACCCTCTCCGCCTGCTGACACCGCGATTGCGGTGTCGTTTGCCTCTGAGCGGATTGACAGCCAACTGGTAGGGAGGTATCCTCAGTTTGAGTGTCCAAGTGGGTCCGGCGCGGCGGAGGCCTTCAAATCCCGTCAGGTCCGAAAGGAAGCAGCGGTAAGGAGGTTACTCTGGGTGCCGCCGGGGTGCCGACCTGGACGCTCATTCTTTTCCCCACCCGAGAGAAAAGCTTTGTTCAACGGTGTTGTAGGCTGAATCGTGTGTTAACAAGGCAATCGTGATTCACGTGGAAAATCTACGCTGTAGCCGCACCCTTTAGGGTGCGCAGTGTAGACTAAAGCCTGCGGCTACAAGGCAATTGTGTTTCATATGATAAATCGACATGGAGACACACCCTTTAGGGTGCAGTTACTACAGCCCGGGCGTCAACCGCAATTGCTCTATCCTCGGTAAGGATCATGGGGTTAATGTCCACTTCCGAGATACGGGGGTTCTCTACTAGTAATTGTGAAAGGGAGAGCAGCGCCTGGACCAGCGCCTCCTGGTTTATAGCTGCCTCTCCACGAAACCCTCGCAACAGACGTGACCCGCGCACTTCGTCGATCATCGTCAGGGCATCCGCCCGAGTTAAAGGAGCTACACGGAAAGCGACATCGTCGAAGATTTCGACAAGGATACCGCCGAGGCCAAACATAACCACAGGTCCGAATGTGGGATCTCGCTTACCTCCCAGGATCACCTCTATGCCATTTTGAACCATCTGCTGGACCATGAGCGATGCTGGCTGTTCAATCGACGGATGCACTACTAATTGAGACAACATTGTTTCGGCTGTGCGTTTAACAGCCGAAGGTTCATCGAGCCCCAATGTAACACCGCCGGCATCTGTCTTGTGAACTAATTCGGAGGACAGGATTTTAAGCGCCACTGGCAGTCCGAGACGTTGAGCCGATAGTACGGCTTCATCAGGGTCATGGGCTACCTCCCACGGAGCAACGGAGATACCATAAGTCAGGCAAAGGGTTAACGCTATATCCGAAGTGATCGTGCCCTCGTCGAGAGGAAATTCCACCCCCATTGGTGGTGATATTCTTACGGAAGTTGGAGTTGGATCGATTGGGATAGTTCGCGTTTGGTTCCAATCACGAGATGCAGCCAACCCTCTCAACGCATCTTCGATATCGTTAAAAACTGGCAAGCCGATCTCGCTTTGGACCTCCTGAATGTCGTCGGTATCGGAGTAGACACAGAAGGCGATTGGACGGTCGGTTTGCTTGACAATCTCCCCAACCCGACTAGCCAACCGGCGAGCTCCCAATGCCTCGTTCTGGGTGTAGGTGTTGATTAAAAGAATTGCATCCGGCGAGAGTACTTGCAGGCTCTGCTCAACGATAAATGCGTAAA
>JAUVOZ010000049.1 GCA_030598885.1 Anaerolineae bacterium
GACATATTAACCGGACTGATCAAAGCGAACTTCCCGGCTCGCATCTCCTTTGCGGTAGCCTCGAGCATAGACTCGCGGGTCATCCTCGATACGACTGGCGCTGAGACATTGCTCGGCAGAGGTGACATGCTCTTTCTCTCACCAGAGGCTGGTACGCCAATCAGGTTGCAGGGTGTTTTTGTTAGTGATCAGGAGATCGAGAGGTTGATCGATTATTGGCGGAAAGAGGTCAGTGACAGAATCGATACCCAGAAGCAGCCTCCCTGGGACGAACTGATCGCCAGGCAAGCGGTCATGGAGGATCGGGATGAAATCATTGAGCAGGCCATCGAGCTTGTAAGACGAAAGGGTGAAGCCAGTGCCTCGTTGCTTCAGCGTGGCTTGCGAATAGGATACCCGCGAGCTGCCCGCCTAATGGATGAACTTGAAGAGTTGGGTGTGGTCGGGCGTGCCCAGAAAGGAGGTCGGACACGTGAGGTTCTGATCGGAGAGGACGACGACCCGTTGACGCCACCAGAGCCTTCGACCAGATAGGGTTGCACAGCTTGACTTAGCCTTTGACCCGAGTTAGCATTCCAAGAGTACTGTTGAGAGGAGAACTCGATGCGAGTGGACGACACCACCCATCAAACGCGGCTTACATTGACTGAAATGCTGCGGAAAAAATTCAAAGGTGTAGTGGATCCAATCGGGACGTTCTTGAACCGCCTTGGTATTGCCCCTAACACCCTCACTTTCGCCGGACTGGTCGGAAACTTGATCGGTGCAATGTTCCTGGCTCAGGGTAAGTTCTTGATCGGCGGGTTGATCATCCTCGCCATGGGACCCTTGGATGCGTTGGATGGTACGATGGCGCGTTTACGCGGTGAGGCTTCCGTTTTTGGAGCTTTTGTTGACTCGGTAACAGATCGATATATTGAATTGTTGATTTATGGCGGATTGCTAACCCACTACCTTCAACAAGCTGATACATTAATGTCAGGTCTTGTCTTTATCGCCGCGGCTGGGTCCATCATGGTGTCATACGTCAAAGCCCGAGCGGAAACGCTTGGTTTTGAGGCCAAATGGGGTATCCTTACCCGCGCAGAACGTTTCTTCGTTCTGGTACCGAGCCTGATCTTAAACCATCCTACTGTCGGTATAGCTATTGTAGCCGTCCTAGCCAACATTACCGCACTGCAGCGGATCTATTTCGTCCGCCGTCAGGCTTACAAAAAATAGAGGTCAAGTAATATGAGTATTGATGCCTACGGTATTCATATTGGATTTCTCTACTTCCGCTACTATGGAATGATCATCATGTTCGGTGCAGTGGTTGCTGCTGTTTTATCGCAGCGAATGTTGCGCAGAACAAGCAAGGATCCAGAGCTTGTGTGGGACGCTCTGATCTGGGCTCTTATTTTCGGACTTATTGGAGCCAGGCTATACCATGTTTTTACCCCCTCACAAAGCCTGCTTGATCAAGGAATTGACACCAAATACTACCTTCAGCACCCATTGACCATCTTGACCACCTGGCAAGGAGGATTGGGTATGCCCGGTGCAATTATCGGTGGGGTCTTAGGCTTATATTTATTCGCTCGGCGGCGTGGGTTGGAAATTCTCTTTCTACTCGACATCGCTGCACCGGGTGTGGCGCTGGCCCAGGCTATCGGGCGTTGGGGGAACTTTATTAATCAGGAGCTGTATGGTCCACCAACTAGCCTGCCCTGGAAGATTTTCATCCAACCAGGGAACCGCATTTCTGGCTATGAATCTTTTGAGTACTTCCATCCCCTTTTCTTATATGAATCGTTATGGAATCTTGGCAATGGGATTCTTCTGTTTTGGTTATGGCGGAGGTTCGATAAGCAGTTGAAGACGGGCGATTTGTTTATCGTCTATCTGATTACTTATCCGTTGGGGCGATTCCTGCTTGAGTTTATACGTCTGGATTATGTGCCAATGTGGGGGATCAACTTCAACCAGATGGCGATGTTGGTTGTAGCGTTCGTCAGCGGTGCAGTACTTTTCCTCCGCCACCGAGTGAAACAAACCTCCCCCTAAATACTACTGGACGAGACATAAAAAGTATTGTTGCTAGCCTTGCCCCTCCCACCATTGTTGCCAATGGGTGGAGGCCTCGCCCTAATCCTGCCCAGTGATGTTAAATTAATTACCCAACCACCATTCCCCAATCGGCACAAACGGCATTATCTGTTGCAGACTGGGATGGTCGTTTGGGCTTCACTTAAATACTGGCTTGGGCAAAAGTGGTGAAAGTAGAATAGCAACGGCCTGTTTATATTGATATGGGAAGGGTGGTTGATTGTGAGCGGCATTCCATACTGCTATAATGCTTCGGAAAACAGCGGAAGATGGTATTGATTGAAACCCACGACCTAACAAAACATTTCGGAACCTTGGCGGCTGTCGAGGGGGTCTCATTGCGCGTCGAAGCTGGCGAGATTCTAGCATTGCTCGGTCCCAATGGGGCGGGTAAGACAACCACCATACGAATGCTGGCGTCCATCCTTCGTCCAACTCGGGGTACGGCAAAAATCAAAGGTTTTGATGTAGTGCAAGAGCCCATCGACGTGCGGCGTTCGGTGGGTTTCCTCACCGAGCATCATGGTCTTTACACCCGAATGAAACAGCAGGAGTATCTGCAATTCTTCGGTCAGATCCACAAAATGCCGGCGACAGTCATTAGAGAAAGAACGACGGAGTTACTCACACAATATGGGTTAAATGAGGCAAGCGAATTGCGTTTGGGGCAGTTCTCGAAGGGGATGAGACAGAAGCTTGCTCTGGCTAGGACGCTGCTGCATGATCCAGCCGTTCTGTTGCTCGATGAACCAACCTCAGCCATGGATCCGTCCAGTGCCCATATGGTACGGGAAGGCATATCCGGTCTGCGTTCGTCAAATCGGGCAATCATAGTCTGCACCCACAACTTGCATGAAGCAGAGATGTTGGCAGATACAATAGCTATCATCCGACGTGGGCGGATCATAGCCAACGGTACGCCTAAGGAACTTAAGCGAAGCTTGCTTGGTGATCCGGTAATGGAACTTCGTCTGGCTGGTCCGCTCGACGGCGCGTTGAAGCACTTGCCTCCGGATTTGAAGACACTCGCCATGGGCAAGAATTGGCTGCGTTATCAAGTTGGTCAGCCAGAAATTGTTAACCCGAAAGTGTTACAGGCAATGACGGAGGCAGGCGTCAAGGTGATAACGCTCTCTGAAGTGGGACGGAGTCTGGAGGATGTTTATCTCCAGGTAGTTGCAGAAGGTGAAAATGGTTTTGGGAGCAGGGGTGAAAAAGAGCACTAATCAGGTGCTTGAAACGATTGCTGGTGCATGGATCGTTGCCAGGCGCGAAATTCGTGACCAACTGCGTGACTGGCGGATTCTAACCCCAATTATCATCCTCACGCTGTTCTTTCCATTACTAATGAACTTCACCGCTCAGCAGGCGATGGGTTTCGTCACTCGTTATGGCGCACCGATTATTGGTGATCGTCTAATACCCTTCCTGCTTTTGATCGTCGGCTTCTTCCCGATCTCGATTTCATTGGTCATCGCCCTTGAAAGTTTTGCCGGTGAGCGGGAGCGGCTTTCATTGGAACCCCTTCTAGCGACCCCACTCACCGATAGCCAATTGTACCTCGGTAAGATAGTAGCTTCACTGGTTCCACCTTTGGGTGCATCATATTTGGGCATCTCTGTCTACCTAGTGGGACTGGTATTGAGTATTGGCTGGCGACCACCACCGCAATTGCTCCTTCAGGTTCTGGCGCTTACGACGATCCAAGCGATCGTGATGGTCAGTGGCGCGGTGGTGATCTCGTCGCTGACGACCTCCGTGCGGGCCGCCAACTTGTTAGCCTCTTTCATCATTATCCCTGTCGCTGAATTAGTCATCGGTGAAAGTGTGATAATGTTTTGGGCGAGGTATGAGATTCTGTGGTGGATTGTGTTGGCGTTGGCATTGATTGCACTCGTGTTTGGGCGGATGGGATTGCGTCTTTTCAACCGAGAAGAATTATTGGGCAAGGAGATCGATGTCATCGACCTACGTTGGGTATGGCAACAGTTTTGGCGGGCCTTCCGAAATGGTACTAAGACACCGATAGAGTGGTACAAGAACGTTTTATCATGTTCGCTGCCAGCGGCCAGATGGGAGATTCTAATCACGACTGGTTTGCTTGCTGCAGGCTACATTATTGGTTTTCGATTAGCTGATACTTTTACCATACCGAAGGATTTGGTTAATCTCGACGCACTCGGCGAAACGTTGAAAAATCCGGAGGGAAGCATTGTCCTATTACTTGGACTTGATTGGAAATGGATTTTTTACAATAACGTGCGCGCCCTAGCGCTAGCAACTCTCCTGGGAGCCTTTTCCCTGGGCGTGTTGGCTGAGATTCTGCTTATGGTGCCGATTGGGATTATTGGCTACTTCGCTGGTAATGTCGTCCTTGCCGGAGGAGATACACTTCAATTCCTAACAGCTTTTGTCTTGCCACACGGTGTGTTTGAGATTCCTGCGGCGATCATCACCGGTTCTGCTATTCTTCGACTTGGTCTGGCAGCCCTCAGCGTACCGAAGGGGGAGTCCTTAGGCCAAAGCTGGTTAAAATCACTGGCAGAATGCGCACGAATTGGGATTGGTCTTGTGTTACCTTTACTAATTTGCGCTGCTGTAGTAGAGGTTTATGTCACCCCCCGTATCGCTGTGTGGCTTCTCACTGGATAAAGACATGACGAAATTAATTATCCTTGGAACAGCTGGCCAAGTACCGGACCCAGATCATGAGAACACCTATATGGCTCTTGTCGATGATGAGGGGGTTGTGTTGATTGATTGCCCGGGAACACCAATAGTGCGGTTAACCCGGGCTGGCATCCCCTTGGATTCGATAACTGATTTGATCGTCACCCATTTCCATCCTGATCACGTCGGTGGTGTACCGTTGCTGTTGATGAATATGTGGCTTTTGGGTCGTAAGGATGCTTTGCGTATCTATGGTTTACACCACTGCCTTGAGCGGCTTGAAGACATGATGGGCTTCTACCATTGGGATAACTGGCCAAATTTCTTCCCAGTAGCCTTCCATCGACTGCCTGAGAGCGAACGCATCCTCTTGCTAGAGAAAGAAAATTTTTTAATTTACTCTTCACCAGTGAGGCATCTAATCCCCACCATCGGCCTTCGGATCGAGGTCATAAAAAGCGGCAAGACGATTGTATACTCCTGCGACACTGAACCCTGTCCACCTGTAGTTCGACTCGCCAGTGGGGCTAATATATTAATCCATGAAGCTTCAGGCGCGATAGTCGGACACTCTTCTGCCTCCCAAGCTGGTGCGATTGCTCGTGAGGCTGGAGTGGATAAGTTATTACTGATTCACTATCAACCGGGGAAAATCCAGTCTGGAACGCTGGTGGAACAAGCCCGGGAGACATTCCCGGGAGAGGTGGTCGTTGCCCAAGATCTGATGGAGATCGACCTCTAGTGCTTCCAGTCTACCCAACAACGGTGCCAAGCACCCTTATCAAGCCTCTGCTCTTCGCAAAGTGACATGCAGATAGTGGAAGTCTCCACGAGGTGGAATCAGGTCGATCACTTCGAGGACAGTGAACTCCTGTTCCCCTAATACCACTCGATCTCCCACAAGGGGTCGATGGTCTATATTGAGGATGGCCCCAGGGTGGTTTCTCTCTTGAATTACATAACTTACTTTATAGCTTGCAGGCACGAGATCCCCTCACTGGTTGGTTAGATGCTGGTGGCGCAACTTGAACGATAGATCGGCAGCGATGTTACGCATGACAATATAACCTAGATGGTAATTTTCATCGCAGAGCTTCTCAAAGTCTTCGCGTTCGATGACCTGAACGATAGTCTTTTCCGATATTGCCCGGACAGTAGCTGAGCGCGGCCCCCGGTCGACAAGGGCCATCTCGCCGACGATCTGCCCTTGCCCCAGGTTGACAATCGCCCTGGGAGATGGATCAGAGGGTGTTTCGCTGTGTAATACTTCCACAAACCCATCGCATATCACATACAAATCATCACCATGGTCACCCTGGGTAATGATCGAATCCCCAACCTGATAGGAACGCTGATGACAGATCTTGGCGACAGCTTCAAGTTCATATGGAGTTATTCCATCGAATAGCTCAACTTTGCTGAGTACCGTAAGTAGGTCCATCGAAGCCTCTCTTGATATTTAGCACGATCGATAAACGCGTTTTTTTTACTACCCGAATTCTACATCAGGATTGCTCCAGTTCCAACTAGATAAAGGTACGCCATTGGGCTTACAGATATGCCCTGTGGTAAAATCAAAAAAATACTAGTGGAATCCCAATAAGGTTGGAGAAGTGATGAACGAAAAGGCTACAGCCAACTCGTTGGTGACATACAAATTCAGCGCAGAAGACGATCCCTGGTCTACGGATCCGTCTCGGTTTTCCAGATGGCGCCTTATAAGGCAATCACATCTCTGGCGTCCACCTACAGATGTCTTAGAAACAGATGAAGCCTATGTGGTGATAGTAGAGGTTGCTGGGATGCGTGGAGCTGAATTTTCGGTTACTTACAATCAACAAGTGCTCACTATCCAGGGGACACGGTCAGATACCAGCGTCCGCATAGCTTATCATCAAATGGAAATTGCTCATGGTGAATTCGAGACCGAGGTACGGATTCCTGATCCGATTGACGCTTCTAACATCGAGGCGACCTACAGTGATGGTTTCCTACGGGTAGTGCTCTCCAAAGCCCGTCCACAGCAAGTTTCCATATCTGATTGAGATGAGCCTCTTTGGCTATAGGATAAAGCCATGATTGATCACCAATTCGGTGAAGATGCTGATGACAGAACGATTGTAAGGTGCCAGCTGGCTAACGGGCGCCACTTCCTTGAGGATGCTGTGAACAAACTATCATCGACAATCCTGGTTCAGAAGGATAGCGGCGAGACATCTGAACCAGGGCCCGAGATGGAATCCTTGGAAATCCCTGAGTATTTGCCTATCCTACCCTTACGGGGGGTAGTGGTTTATCCCCATACCGCGGTGCCATTAACGATTGGACAGCCACGCTCGATACGGTTGGTTGATGATGTGGTCACAGGCCAGCGTCTGATCGGATTGGTGGCTTCTCGTAAACCAGAGTTGGAGTTACCGGGACCCGAGGATTTGTACAGTTACGGCACCTTGGCGGCGATTCAACGACTATTTCGTGCTCCCGACGGGACGATTCGGTTGATTGTCCGCGGGTTAGCCCGCTTTGAGCTTGGGGAGTTTACCGCGCTTGAACCCTACCTCACCGCCAGGATCCATTTAAAACCTGAGACTGTCGAAGAGGGGGTGGAAATCGAGGCTCAAGTCCGCGCAGCTAAGGATCAATTCCAGAAAATCGCTGAATTGGCCCCCTCATTGCCACGGGAGATCCTGGGGAGTGTGCTGCTGCTCGACGACCCACTGCACGTGGTTTACACTATCGCCAACTATCAGCGAATGGGTATCGCCGAGGCTCAGAAACTTCTGGAGGAAGACGCGGCGATTGTAAAATTACAATGGCTTAATAACCTATTAAGCCGGGAAGTGGAAGTCCTTTCTCTCGGTCAACAAATCCAGCAGGAGGCACGTACAGAGATCGAGAAAGTACAGCGGGAGTTCTTCCTGCGTGAGCAGTTGAAAGCGATCCAGCGTGAACTCGGGGAGGTTGATGAACAGGGAGCTGAGATTGAGGAATTCCGTAAACGTATTGAAGTTGCCCAAATGCCTGAGGAAGCCGAGAAACAATCACGTAGGGAGCTCGATCGACTGGCGCGATTGCCGACGGCAGCCGCGGAATACGGTGTGATCCGCACATACCTGGATTGGCTGGTCTCTCTGCCATGGAGCAAGGTCACGCAGGATAATTTGGATCTGGTTAATGCCAGGCAAGTCCTGGACGATGATCACTATGGGTTGGAGGATGTAAAGGAGCGCATCCTTGAGTACCTAGCAATTCGCAAGCTGAAGCTTGAGCGCAAGGATGAGCTAAGCGCGGTGCCAGAGGATGAGATACGCCGCGAACGGGAGGGATTAATTTTGTGCTTTGTTGGGCCCCCAGGCGTAGGGAAGACCTCCCTCGGGCGATCGATCGCGCGTGCCACAAACCGGAAGTTTATCCGAATCTCGTTGGGTGGGGTGCATGATGAGGCTGAGATTCGGGGCCATCGTCGCACTTACATCGGGGCAATGCCTGGTCGCATCCTGCAAGCACTTCGGAGGGTTGAGTCTCACAACCCGGTATTCATGCTTGACGAGGTAGATAAATTGGGACGGGATTTCCGTGGCGATCCGGCTTCGGCTCTCTTGGAGGTTCTCGATCCTGAACAGAATCGCGAATTCAGGGATCACTACCTGGAGGTTTCGTACAACCTGTCACAGGTGATGTTCATCACCACGGCTAATTGGCTTGAGACCATACCACCTCCGTTGCTTGACCGGATGGAGGTGATTATGCTATCCGGTTACACTGACCGCGAAAAGGTAGCTATTGCTCGCGGCTATCTGATCCCACGTCAAATACGCGAGAACGGCTTACGCTTGGAAGAAATCAAATTTAGTGATGAATCTCTCTTTACCGTTATCCGTTCCTACACTCGTGAAGCAGGAGTCCGAAACCTTGAACGAGAGATAGGAGGCATTTGTCGCAAAGTGGCCACGCGGGTCGCGGAGGGTAAAACCGAGAAGATGAAAATCACCCCTGAGTTAGTGGGCGAGTTGCTCGGTAAGCCTCGCTTCCTAGGAATGGAAGAAGTGGCAGAGCGAACCTCAATTCCTGGGGTGGCTACAGGCCTGGCATACACTCCAACCGGTGGCGATGTGCTCTTTATCGAAGCCACCTCAATGCCGGGTAACAAGCAGTTCTTGCTCACCGGCTCCTTGGGGGAGGTGATGAAAGAATCTGCTCAGGCAGCTCTTTCACATATACGGGGCATGTCTGACGAGCTGTCTATTCCAGCCGACTATTGGGACAAGCATGACCTTCATCTTCATATCCCAGCCGGGGCACAACCTAAGGATGGTCCGTCAGCAGGGGTGACGATGGCAGTGGCATTGGCCTCGTTGGCCACAGGTCGGGTCGTCCGTTCTGATGTGGGGATGACGGGTGAGGTAACGTTGCGGGGTAAAATTCTTCCCGTGGGCGGGATTAAGGAAAAAGTATTGGCCGCTCATCGAGCTTGTTTAAAAACTGTGCTTCTGCCACGCCGGAATGAAAAGGACCTCGATGATATTCCTGAGGAGGTTCGTCAGGAGATGAGCTTTGTTTTCATTGACACCGTCGCCGATGCAATTAAGTCAGCAATAGACGGAAAAGTAACCCAGCGTAAGCGGAAATCTAGATCAACCAAGACCCGCAAGAAGACCAAACCAGTGTCGAAACGGAAAAAATCCACTACTGCCGTCGGTAAACGAGGGAAGCGTTCGAAAAAAGCGAAAATTCGAACTAACAAAACCAGATCCTGAATCTCGAAAGGTGTTCAAGACGTGCAAAAAATACTTATCATCGATGATGACCGAACTATGGTATACCTTTTAAGGACACTGTTGGAGATGGAGGGATTCGAGGTTGCTGAAGTACAGGATTGGAAATCAATCGTAGAAACGATTCGGGTCGAACGCCCTGATGTTGTACTGATGGATTATTTCCTCCCTGATATTGATAGTTTGGAAGTGTTGTCCCAGCTACGGGCAGCACCAGATTTGGCAGGCATCCGAATCGTGAACTCGTCAGGAATGGATGTTTCTGACCAATGTATAGATGCTGGGGCAGATGCTTTTCTGCTCAAGCCATACACACCCGAACAACTAATAAAAGTTCTCAGAGATATAATTGGTGAGGATGGCGCAACAGAAATGGCGTCATCTCCCCCAGAGGAGAAATAAACATAGTGGCAAGAAAAAAGGTACACCGAACTGCACGCCAGTGGCACCTAATTGATTTACATCTGCATACTCCGGCTTCCAACGACTATCAGGAGCCGGATGTTTCCTTTCGGGATATCTTGCGTCGAAGTCAGGCGCGTGGACTGGAAATCGTCGCCTTCACCGATCATAACACTGTCGCTGGATACCGACGTATGCAAGAGGAGATTGAGCAACTGGAGCTTCTCGAGCGGTTAGACCGGTTAACTGATGAAGAACTCAACCGGCTGGGAGAGTATCGTCAACTGCTTGAGAAGATCCTTGTCTTACCGGGTTTTGAATTCACTGCCACGCTCGGTTTTCATATCTTAGCCATCTTCCCGGCGGACAAACCTGTTCGTGAAATCGAGCACCTCTTGCTCAACCTCAACATACCCTCAGACCAGCTCGATGTCGGCTCATCAACTGTAGGTGCTACCTCCGATGTGTTGACCGCCTACCGAATGATCGATGAAGCCGGGGGTCTAGTAATTGCTGCCCATGCCAATTCAACCAACGGGGTTGCCTTGCATGGTTATGGGTTTGGTGGTCAGACAAAGATCGCATACACTCAGGATCCTCATTTACATGCCCTAGAGGTGACCGATCTGGGACAGAAGGGTCGCCGCTCGACAGCGAAATTCTTTAGCGGCACAAAACCTGAATATCCCCGTAGGATGCATTGCATTCAAGGATCCGATGCTCATCGCTTACGTATAGATCCAGATAACAAAAGGAATCTCGGCATAGGTGATCGGGCTACAAGGGTCTTGTTGCCGGAGGTCTCCTTTGAAGCCATTAGGGAACTTTTCTCTAGTAATGACTTCGCTCGTACACGACCGCACTGGCCCGCCATCAAAGAGGAGTTTGACTTCATCCGCCAGGCAAGGGAAGAGGGTCCTAGCATTATCCAGGACTTCTACGAGAGCATAACCGTTCGAGGAGGTCGTCTGTATGCGGTAATCGCCGATGCATGCGCTTTCGCCAACAAAAATGGCGGAACGTTGTACATTGGTGTCAGCGCTGACCCAAAGAAGGCTCCGGTGGGGGTTACAAAGCCTGCGGCTGCGATGCGGCAATTACAGCAGGAACTTAATAAACGAATCAGTCCTCACCTTTCCTGTCAGGTGGATACTCAGGAGACCCAAGGTAAAAAAGTGATCCGGGTCCTGGTTCCTCGTGGTATAGATCCCCCATACGCAGTGGATGACAACAAGATTTATGTGCGCGACGAAGCGGATACCGGATTAGCCGTGCGGGATGAGATTGTCCAGCTAGTCTTGGGCGGAAAACGACAAGTTATCGGTGAGGTAGCTATCGAAGCTGAGCCGATTGAACCAGAAAAGGCGGTTGAGGTTGGTGTGCCATCACCTCGGACCGGAGTTGAGGTGGTGGGGTATGAAGAAAGGGAAGGCATCCGTTATTACAC
>JAUVOZ010000083.1 GCA_030598885.1 Anaerolineae bacterium
AAGCGTGGGTAGGATTACTCGCTCCACCGCGGGCTAGCAGCAGATCGCGCATCGCCTCCCCGCTGATCTTCTCCACTCCTTCAAAGGTGCCTGAGGAATAGTTTCGCGTCGGAATACCGCCAAAGCCATCGATCATGCTAGTCATCGCTGCCGTGCCGTAGTTGGCATAACTGGCAGTTTGCGGATGATCAATGAGCTCTTTGGTGTAATGCTTTTGCGCCGCCTTGAAGAGCTCAGGGTCGGCTAGCGGCGGTTTCTCCCCACCTGAGCTGTCGATTACGATTGCCTTGAGATGTTTAGCTCCCATTACCGCGCCGAGTCCGCCACGGGCGCTGATGCGTGATGGTTCCCGGTCTTTGTCCAGGTTCTGTACGCCAGCTGCCGTCAGGCGCATCTCACCACCAGGACCGATGAGGGCAATCCCTACCTTAGGTCCGTAGCGTTCCAAGAGACGTTGGGTGGTCTGATACACGCCGAGACCGAATAGGTCATCCGCCGGATCATAGCGATCGCCATTGGCACTCAGGTGCAGGATCCACCATTTGTCTTCCGTCGGCGATCCTTCCAGGATCAGCACCTTGATCCCCAGGTGAACCAACTTCAGTCCCGTCGAGCCGCCAGCATTGCTCTCCTTTACGCCCCCAGTAAGTGGGCTCTTTCCCCCTATCGAGATGCGGTCGCAAGAGGAAACCATATGTCCCACCAGCAATCCAGGTGCGAAGATAAGTTTGTTGAATGGTCCAAGGGGGTCACAGGTTGCAGGAATTTCATCCAGCAGTATACGGGCGATCAAGCCGCGCCCTCCGAGTTGTTCCCAGCCCACCGGAACATGTTCGTTGGTAACCACCCGCTCCCCTACGTCTGCCCGCCACACTTGAACTTCCATCATTACTCCTCTCGTAAACGAAAAGGTAGTCGGTAGAAAGGATCACGATTGCACGCCTTGATTAAATGGAGGAACGTGTTAAATTTCGTCGGTTATCCAGCGACCTTTGCCAATGCCCGCTCAAATATCGCCAGCCCTTCCTCTATTTGCTCGGCGGATACCACAAGCGGTGGGATGAAGCGAATAGTGTTGTCCCATGTCCCGCAGGTAAGCAGGAGCAGTCGCTCCTCTTGGCATGCATGAACCACAGCTTTGGCGTTCTCTTTATCAGGCTTGCCGTCCAGACCGGTAAACTCCACTCCAACCATCAGTCCCAGGCCGCGGACATCGCCGATGCTGGGGTGACGCTCCTGAAGCCAGTGCAGCCCATCTATCAGCTGTTCGCCGCGCGCTTGAGAATTCTTTAGCAAGCCCTCTTCACGAATCACCTGGATAGTTGCTACCGCGGCTGCGCAGGCAACCGCGTTGCCGCCATATGTCCCGCCGTGTGATCCAGGAATCCACTCCCTCATCATATCCATCCGTGCGATCACACCTGAGAGAGGCAATCCCGAAGCTAAGCCTTTTGCCATCACCATGATGTCCGGTGCGACATCATAGTGTTCATGGGCGAACCAACGTCCTGTACGTCCAAAACCAGATTGGATTTCATCAACGATTAACAGGATGCCGTGCTCACCGCAGATCTTTTGCAGGCCCTTTAAAAATCCCGGTGGTGGTGGAACATATCCTCCCTCTCCAAGAACGGGCTCTACCAGCATGGCCGCAGTCTCCCATGGTGCGGATTGAGTAAGGAGTAAGAAACGCAACTCATCGAGGCACCAATCTACCGTTTGCTGTGGCTCCCATCTATAGCGGTAGACGTATGGAAACGGTGCCACGAAGACGCCAGGCATCAGGGGTTGGTAGCCAGCGCGGTAGATGGTCTTACTGGTGGTCAGCGACATTGTTCCTACCGTGCGACCATGGAACGAGCCTTGGAAGACGATAATGTTGGGACGTCCTGTTGCCATTCGCGCCAGCTTTATGGCTCCCTCAACCGCCTCGGCACCACTATTGCTGAAGAAATACCCATCCAATTCTGGTCGGATGATCGTCCGCAACTCCCCTATGAGCTCCAAGAGGGGTGTATGAGCCACAATATTCACTTGGCCATGCAAGAGCTTACCTGCCTGTGCACGCACAGCCTCCACAACGCGCGGATGGCAATGACCCGTATTGGTCACTCCTATGCCGGAGGTGAAATCTAAGTAAGTGTTGTCCTGCTGGTCGTAGAGATAACAACCTTCCCCGCGCACCCCGATAATGTCGGTATATCGGTACCAGACGGGTGATAGGTGTTTAATTCCTGTTCCACTTTTGTTCATTGCTCAGCCCTCCTAAGGGTTCAAACAATAGGAGCCGATGAAAGGTCCACGATTAAACATATGACCTACAATTACACTAAGAAGATTATAGCTTAGACGAAATCAATACAAGTATATTGTTAACTTCTTCCCCAACAAACCACTAAGGGAAAAAGTTTACATAAATGGCTATGTTCTCTTTGCCTTACTTGTCTACTATACGCGCGATGAGATTGATGCTTACGGCCAACATTTAATGAGGGTCGTGCCGGTGTCGGAGGCTACATTCTTGATGCAGAATGCTAAGTACAACGGTACTAGAAGCAGGAGAATACGAGGGCCATGATCAAGGCGGCTAAAAAAACTTGATCAGTATTGACCTGTGTATTGCGGGTGGGGGAACCCATTACAATACAATCACTTCGTTCGATACATCACTATGAACCGATTCTCCGATATCGAACCCTACATAACCTTAGAACTATCAACACCTCGACGATGGCATAAAATCCAATTATCCGAGGTTACGTTCCTCGATGAAATCCTCCAAAACACCGGTAAGATTGGGGCGTCCGATCTCCTGCAGATTATAGTAAACCCGGGTGAAGGGTTTCTTGATCTTGATAATCCGACTTAGATCGATGGGTGTGCCAATCACCACCGCATCACACTCGGTGTTGTTGATTGTGGCTTCAAGGTCTTTTAGCTGCTGCTCACCGTACCCAAATGCCGGCAAGAGGGTTCCGATATCCGGATAAGTCGCAAAAGTCTCAAACAGTCTGCCGACTAAATACGGTCGTGGATCGACAAACCCAGCCGCGCCAAACTTCTGGGCTGCAACAATGGCCGCACCGATCTTCATCTCCCCATGGGTAAGGGTCGGACCGTCTTCGACCGCCAGCACCATCTTGCCCTTGACCACCGACTGATCATCAATATCAAGGGCTGACGCAGCGTCAATGACAACCGCGTCGGGATTCACCACGGCGATATTCTTGCGAACGGTTTCAATACCGGCTAAATCGGCACTGTCGATCTTATTGATCACCACCACATCGGCGATTCTCAAAGTGATTTCGCCCGGGTAGTAGCGCAGTTCGTGACCAGGTCGGTGCGGATCGACCACGGTCACTTGTAGGTCAGCTACGTAAAACGGGAAGTCGTTGTTTCCCCCGTCCCAGATGATCACATCGCAGCCGTCGGGATCGTTCTCAGCTTCCCTCAGGATTGCCTCATAATCTACGCCAGCGTAAATAACATTGCCGCGCACGATGTGAGGTTCATATTCTTCCATTTCCTCGACGGTGCATTTATGTTTCTCCAGATCAGACAACTCGGCATAACGCTGCACCCTCTGGGCGACAAGGTCTCCATAGGGCATGGGGTGGCGAATGGCTACGACCTTCAAGCCCTTCTCCATCAAGATCTCAATGATCCTGCGCGAAGTCTGGCTCTTGCCACACCCTGTCCGAACAGCGCACACCGAAATAACCGGTTTGGTGCTCTTGATCTGGGTGTCCTTGGGCCCCAGCAGCACGAAGCTAGCGCCGGCGGCCTCCACAATAGCACCGACGGACATAACATGCTGATAGGAAATATCACTATAAGAGAAAGTACATTCGTCGACCTTCAGCTCCTTGATTAGCTTAGGAAGGTCTTCCTCGGCATAAACCGGAACACCTTCTGGATATAATTCCCCGGCCAGTTCAGGCGGGTATCTGCGGTCTTTTATATCCGGGATTTGGGCCGCGGTAAAGGCGACAACGTTATAGGCCTCATTGTCGCGGTAGTATGAGTTGAAGTTATGAAAATCCCTCCCAGCTGCGCCGATGATGATCACGTTCCTCTTCAACATTGCGTCCTCCATTTTTTATTAGTGAGACTGCTGCGTCAATTTAGAGCCGACGCCTATCGCTTGCCAACGATCAACTTCCCAGTGTTGCTACCATCACCGCCTTGATTGTATGAAGCCGGTTTTCTGCTTCGTCAAAGACAATCGATGCCGGCGATTCAAAGACTTCTTCGGTCACTTCCATTGCCTCCAGACCGAATTTCTGGTAAACCTCTTCTCCGATAATGGTCTGTCGATTATGAAAGGCCGGCAGACAATGCATGAACTTCACATCAGGATTACCGGTCTTCTCCATCGCCTCTTTGTTCACCTGATATGGCTTTAATAATTTTGTCCTCTCCTGCCAGACTTCTTCTGGCTCACCCATCGAGACCCATACGTCGGTAGCCAGAAAATCGCACCCTTTCACCCCAATGTCCAGATCCTCGGTGATAGTGATGCGCGCCCCGGTCAGCTTGGCGATCTCTCGGGCTTTCTCAACCAGTTCCTTGTGTGGCTGGACGCTCTTGGGGGCTACAGATCGATAATCCATCCCCATTTTTGCAGCTCCCACCAGTAAGGAATTACCCATGTTGTTGCGGGCATCGCCCAGGTAGGCAAAGGTGACCTGTTTCAGCGGTTTACTGCTGTGCTCCATCATAGTCAACATATCCGCCAGCACCTGTGTCGGGTGATATTCTGTGGTCAGACCGTTCCAGACGGGAACGCCTGCGTATTTGGCTAACTCCTCTACTCGCTCCTGGCCATAGCCCCGGTATTCAATGCCATCGTACATGCGGCCCAACACCCGGGCAGTATCCATCATCGTTTCTTTTGTACCAAGCTGTGAGCCAGTTGGACCTAGGAAGGTGACGTGAGCGCCCTGATCATAAGCTGCCGTCTCAAACGCGCACCGTGTTCGGGTTGAGGCTTTCTCAAAGATGAGCGCAATGTTCTTGCCATTCAACTTTTGTTGTTCGGTCCCGGCGTATTTAGCCTTCTTAAGATCCGCAGAGAGATTGAGCAGGAAGGAGATCTCGTTGGGTGTGAAATCCAACAACTTTAAGAAATGTCGGTTTATGAGGTTAAAGGCCATTGTTCCTCCTTGGTAAGACCTGTTAGTTGAAAGGCTGCCAGGCTTGGTTGGTAAACTCGTTTTTTATTGAAAATAAAATCTATTGAGTGGAGCCGACGCCCCACAATAAACCGACGATGGTCCAATCTACCAGAACACCTTTTTCATATGATATTTTATTATCGAAAATTGTCAAGCATTAATTTTGTATATTCTAAAATAAAGGGTATGAAATATTCTGGAAATAAAAACCAACGGGGTTTCTTCCGGTCGATCTGCTTCAGCAGTGAATATAGTAAAGAGGCATCGATTCATGTTTAATACGCCCTCTTCTTCACGCTGAGTTGGATCATTATGGATCCATCACTGAGATCGTAATCACGATGAGTAGTTTACAATTCCAAGTTGACAATAAACTACCCGCCTATCCTGCTTTACTTTCCCCAGATAGGACAAGCACCCTGCGGGCTTTATCCAGACCCCCCTACTGCTTCACCGGTCATGATTCAGGCAATTCAGGACAACTTCCCACCTCTCGCTTCCCCGGATCAGGATAAAAGGTGTTGTTAAAATTGATAATCATCCAATAGAAGTAGTAGTTAATCGATGAGTGGACAACCTGGAATCCCGCTCATTTAGAATCCCTCCACCTGCTTGGGGAAGTAATCCTCAAGCGTCCCTTCCCGGAGTACATCTGCCGTCGCACAATGCAAACCACCTCCAAATGGAGACACCTCATAGAAGGGCACCGGAACGACCTCCATGCCATGCTTATCGAGCAACTCCATCACCGGCGTCTCGCTGGCTTCGACACAGACGGTCTTCGGATCGAGTACGAGAAGGTTGATATTCAGCCAGATGCTGCAGAAGGTCATCGGTCTATTCTTATCGAGCAATCTTGTGGATATGTAAATGATATCTGCCCCTGTGATGAATTGTCAATATTGGTCCATTCGAATTCTTGTTTATCCCATTAGTTGAAGGTGCTACCAAAGAGCTTCTTGTGAATCTCCGTTAGATGATTTCAGGATCATAGGGCTTGCCAATGGTTTTCGGCGCAGCTGTTCTACCCACGAGACCGGCAAGTGCGGCGATCGTCAGTAAGTATGGCACCATCAAAGGGAATTGATACGGAATGACAGCCCCAAAGGTTTGGATCCGCAGTTGCAGGGCATCCGCTGCTCCAAAAAGCATGCAAGCAGCAGCGACCGCTATTGGATTCCATTTACCGACGATAAGTGCAGCCAGGACAACAAACGCCCGTCCCCCCGTCATGGCGGGTGCAAAATACCCAAGGTCGGCCATTGCCAGGGCGCTCCCACCCAGCCCAGCGAATACACCGCTGAGAATCACGCCCGTATACTTAAGCCGATACACCGACAACCCAACGCTAGCGACAGCATGAGGATGCTCTCCCACGGCGCGGATGTTAAGTCCCCAGCTCGTCCGGTATAGAACCCAGGCGGACACCAGCGGCAAGATTAACGCGATCCAGACAATTACAGGCTGGGCGAAGATCACTTCCCCGAAGAAAGGCACAGCGCGCAATTCGGGTGGGCTCAACACAGGATATGTGGCAACGCGCGCTCTCTCGGTTGGAAACAGCCGGGCATATCCGACGTTTGTCGCTCCAAGAGCGAGAATGTTGATCGCGAAGCCCGAGATAAGTTGGCTAGCACGACGGGAAACAGTGATGTAAGCGTGCAAGATCGCCAAGAGCCCTCCAACCGCCATAGCACAGATCGCGGCTATAACAATGTTCCCTGTAAAGAAGCTCGCGGCGACCGACGCAAGCGCGCCGGCCAGCATCATGCCTTCCATGCCGATATTGATGACGCCAACTCGCTCCGTATAAACTGCACCTACGCTGACCAGCATTAGTGAAGCTGCCAAACGGACGCTCGCCTGAAGCCAGCCACTGATGGAGTTCATGTCCATGTGCTAAGCTCTCCTATGCACGCGATTTCTTCTGCTTCTGCCGGGTGAGGCGCACTCGCTCGCCGAACCCAATGGCAACGACAAAGATCACCGTCAGTGCCTCTATTACCAGCGCTAAAGAGGCTTCGATACCGGTCACGATCTGCATTTTGGTTGCACCCGCTTTCAGGCTTCCGAAGAAGACACTCCCGACGATTATGCCCAGCGGATTGCCGTTCGCCAACATAGCCAGGGCAAGTCCCTCGTACCCAACACCGCCTGCGAAAAAGTCAAACAGCCTAAGTTTCAGCCCCAGGACCTCGCCAGCCCCCGCCAGGCCACCTAGTCCACCACAAATTAACAGTACGAGGAAAATCTGCCGGGTAACGCCAATCCCAGCGTAGCGCGCCGCCTCGGGATTTTCCCCAACCATCCTGGTCCGAAAGCCAAAGTGGGTATAGCGCAGCACAACGTGCAAGACTACGCCAAGGACAACCGCCAAGATGAGACCGGCGTGCAAGCTGGTTCCCTCTATCAGGATGGGCAGACGTGCACTGGGTAAAATGAGCGGAGACATAGGAAAGTGGGTGTCCGTCTCAGCCAGTGGGCTGGGCGGATGCAGAAGCCAACTGACAAAAAAGCCGGCTACATAGTTCAGCATCAGGGTGGTGCACACCAGATTCACACCCCGATAGGCGTTGAGATAGGCGGGTGCAAGCATCCAGAGAACACCCCCGACGAATCCCGCCATAACAGTGAGCAGCAGGTGAAGCCAAGCAGGCACAGGAAGAGGGATGATGCCCACGGCGGCTGCGGCTGCTGCACCTAGGTAGATTTGTCCCTCGCCCCCGATGTTCCACAAACCGGCCTTGAATCCGAGACCAACGGCGAACCCCCCGAGGATCAAAGGTGCGGCTCGTACGCCTGTGTTGGCCAAGGCAGCGACACTGCCGAATGATCCTTGCAACATTGCGGCATACGCTTCAATCGGATTTGCACCTGCCGCCCAGATCAGCACGGCGGAAACTGTCAGGGCCAAGACGATGGCCAGCAACGGTCTCGATAATGGAATTAGGAACTCTCCTAAGCTGTTAAATGTGATCGCTTTACGCTCTTTCACCTAGCCCCTCCCACCACCACATCTGCAACCTGTCGATGTCCCAACATCAGCTCTCCTATCAAGTCAACATCCGCGGTTTCTGCATCCAACTCTCCCATTATCTGGCCTTCGAACATAACGATGATGCGGTCACTGAGAGCCAGCACCTCAGGCAGTTCGGTCGAAATGAAGAGCACCGCTGCACCACGATTTCGCTCTCTCAATAGTACCTCATGAACACTTTCTATCGCACTGACATCCAGGCCTCGGGTCGCCTGTGAGGCAACCACCAACGCAGGTTTTCAGCTCATCTCACGAGCTACCACAACCCTCT
>JAUVOZ010000188.1 GCA_030598885.1 Anaerolineae bacterium
ACTTCCAACAAGGTGCTCCGGCTGAAGCAGCCCGTTGGGCGAGCATACCGATAATTAACGCCGGCGACGGCTGGGGGGAACATCCCACACAAGTGTTAACTGATATGTATACTATCTTTGGGGAGAAAGGTCATCTGGATGGATTGAACTTCTTGCTTGTTGGTGATATGCGTATGCGAACCATGCACTCGATGAGTTATGCCATGGCGCAGTTCGACATTGAGGCAGTCTACATCTCCCCACCGGAAATGTCTCTGACTGAAGAATTCAAGCAGGAACTCGACCAGCTTAATTTGCGTTACCGCGAAGTGGAGCACATCGAGCAAGCGATCGGGGACGCTGACGTGATATACATGGAACCCGTGGTTCAGCCGGACTATACCAAGGGGCGTGACGAGCGTGAGGGTGACGTTGGCCTCACACCTTCAAATTACCAAGTCACCAAAGAATTAATGCGAAAGGCCAAGTCGGATGCGATCATCCTGCACTCGCTGCCCAGGATGGACGAATTATTGGAAGAGGTTGACTATACTCGCCATGCCCGATACTGGGTGGAGGCCTTCAACGGCGTTGTTACCCGAATGGGCCTTCTGGCGTTGATCTTGGGAGCGATGGAGTAATCAAGGGATTTGGGATTGGTAGGGCACCAAGGCACCTAGGCACTGGGGCACCCGGGTTTCAATGTCCTGATCCTGGATACACCCAGGTGCCAAAGTGCCAAAGCGCCTGAGAACTTTACTAATCCCTATTCACCAATTTTCATCTATTAGGTTTTGGAGAGAGGGTCCGAATGAAAACCGACCTCAGATGTAGAGACCTCATCAGCGATCTTGATTTCAGCAAAGAAGAAGTTGAGACTATTTTAGATGTGGCTTTTGACTTGAAGCGTAAACGTGCCCTGGGTGAGCCGCATCCTTACCTGCGCGATAAAGTGCTGGCGATGTTGTTCTTCTTCTCTAGCACTCGTACTCGCGGGTCCTTTGAAGCCGGTATGGCACAACTCGGTGGGCATGCCGCGTTCATAGAATCCAGGACCACTCAAATCTCTCACGGCGATACCGAAAAGGAGATGGGCGAGATCTTCGGACGCTACTTTGATGGGATAGCTATCCGCCACGTGGACTGGGGTATTGGCAACCGCTACCTGAATTTAGTGGCTGAAGCATCGCGTGTTCCAGTCCTCAACATGCAATGTGATTTCTATCATCCTCACCAGTGTCTTGCAGACCTAATGACGATCATTGAGAAGAAGGGGCGCGATCTGCGTGGAAGGAGGATGGTGGTCTCGTGGGCTTACGCTTCATCCTACTTAAAACCCATCTCGGTCCCGCAATCGCTAATTCTACAGATGCCGCGTTTCGGTCTGGATATTGTGCTGACCCACCCTGATGAATTCAAGCTCATGCCAGAGATCATGGATCAAGCACGAGAGCAGGCGCGCAAGTACAGCACCGGCTTTGAGGTGATGGACGACATGGAAGCCGCCTTCAAAGATGCCGACATTGTCTATGCTAAGTCCTGGGGACCGCTCCTGACCACTGCTGATCCCGAGAAAGGCAAGCGCATTCAGGATCAATATACAGACTGGATCACGGATGAGCGGAAGATCGCATTAGCCAAACAAGATGCGATATACATGCACCCCCTGCCAGCCGATCGTAATATCGAGGTCACAGATGGGGTGATCGATGGTCCTCATAGTGTGGTTTTCGATGAGGCGGAGAATCGCATGCATGTACAAAAAGCCGTCATGGCGCTGACGATGTCCTGAGAGGGTGGGTGAACGGCTCATTTGATCTTTATTATGGTGGAGAAAGTGGCGTTCAACTGCAATAAGCCAATTACACTGATTGTTCCCTAAATGCCAGTTTCCGACATAACGAGAGGAGGTGAGCAAGAGACCAAGTGAGATAATTAGGTTCAAACCCGGAAATTTGAGAAGACTTAACTATTTTTGAGGAGGAGTTTGAGATGTCAAGTAAAAGGTTATGGCGTATCGCCGCTCTATCATTGATTTTGGTAATGCTGATAGCGGCATGTGCACCTGAGCCGGTGGTTGAAACCGTCGTTGTCACCGAGATCGTTGAGGTTGCGGGGGAAGAAAAAATCGTCGAGAAGGTCATAACTACCACTCCAGAAGCAGTTAAAGATGCAGCGGCACCCACAATGAAAGCCTGCTACATCTATGTAGGACCGATAGGCGATTATGGCTGGACACATGCGCACAATGTAGGTCGGCTGTATGTCGAAAGCCAATTCGATTGGCTGGAAACAGCTTACGCTGAATCGGTACCAGAAGCTGATGCAGATCGCTTCCTCGATCGGTTTGTGATGGAAGAGGGTTGTGATGTTATCTTCACCACTAGCTTCGGTTTCATGGACGCCACCATCACGGCAGCCGAGAAATATCCGGACACGTTATTCTTCCACTGCTCTGGCTTCATGCGTGCTCCGAACTTGGGTAACTACATGGCCGATTTCTACCAGCTCTACTACCTGAACGGTCTGATGGCCGGCGCGTTGAGCAAGACGGGGAAGATTGGTTATGTGGGGGCTCACCCGATCCCCGAAGTCGTCCGCCATATCAACGCCTTTACCCTTGGGGTGCAGGAAGTGAACCCCGATGCCACTATGGATGTGCGCTGGCTGATGGCGTGGTACGACCCGGCTGCGGCTCGAGAGGCTTCTGAAGCACTCATCGCCGATGGTGTCGATACGTTGGCCTTCACCGAAGACTCACCAGTGGTGGTTGAGGTTGGTCAGGAGTATATGGAGAAGGGACAGCCCATCTACACATTCAGCCATTACAGCCCGATGGGGGATTTCGGACCAGATTCGGCCGTGAGTGGACAGCTTGTGGATTGGGGGATCATCTATGAAGACATACTGATGAAAGCCTACCTGGGTGTTTACAATAACACCAACCTCCAAGACGTGGATTACTGGTGGCTGATCCGTGAGGGGGGTGCTGTTCTCGGCGCCCGCTTCGATGAGCTGATCAATCCAGCATTCGAGGAGGATTTGAAGGCTGTCACCGTGACCGATCCCTTCTTGGGCGAGATCAACGTGTACGACCTGGTCTTCAAGCGAATTGAACAAATGACCGATCCCGCCATGCTGTTTGACCCATTCAGCGGGCCGATCTATGACCAGGATGGCACGCTTCGGATTGAGGCTGGTCAGCGAGCGACTTATTTTGAATTGCTGTCCATAGACTGGTTTGTGGAGGGCAATATCGGCAGCATTCCACGGTAGACTGTGAATCAGTGAATCAATTGGTAAACAGAGTTTCTTTGAAGCCTGGGGGTACCGCCCTGGTACCCCCAGGTTGGTAGAAAGGGATCTGAAATTGACCGAAGAACAGACGCCCACTGGTGTTGTATCGATGCGTTGCATTATGAAGCGCTTCCCTGGTGTCTTAGCCAACGATTGTGTGGACTTTGAGGCCCGCCCGGGTGAGATTCATGCTTTGTTGGGAGAGAATGGCGCCGGTAAGACGACGCTGATGAAAATCCTGTACGGCATCTATCAACCCGACGAAGGAGATATCCTGATTAGAGGATCACAGGTTTC
>JAUVOZ010000100.1 GCA_030598885.1 Anaerolineae bacterium
ACCAGAACTCCAATCAATATCGCAAACGCGATCCCGGTCGCCGCTGCAGTGAACGTATTAATCAAACCTCTCTCGAGTCGATCAATGTTTGCAATCGCTGCCTTAACCACTAAAGCCGGACCTGGAACGAGGAAGGGTGGCCAGTTGAACAATTCAACTGCTCCCGCCCAAGAAGTCAAAAGGGCCACCAATATAATGAAAGGTGGTGCGATAATAGACAAAGACTTTTTAATGGCACTCATGCTCCCTCCAACAAAAAACGGCTCACTATTCTGCACGTCTCAGCAAACTCAGCGCTGGTTCTCAATTCAGGTTTACGTTCTCCTCCATATGGAACCGGGATTTCTTTTATGATTAGACCGGGACGGCGGGACATCACGATCACGCGTGTAGACATGAACACGGCCTCACTGACCGAGTGCGTCACGAACAGTGTCGTGAATCCGTAATTGCGCTGAAGCTTCAGGAAATCTTCGTTAAGTGTGTGACGAGTAATCTCATCCACCGCCGCAAATGGCTCGTCCATTAAGAAGAGTTCCGGGCGTAAGACGAGAGTACGCGCCAGACTGACCCGCATCTTCATGCCGCCTGAAAGTTCCCTCGGATACGCATTTTCGAATCCTTGTAAGCCAAGCTGCTCAAGGGTTTCTCGAGCCAGCCGCTGTCGCTCAGTTATAGGAGTTCCAGCCACCTCAAGGAGCAACTCGACATTTCGTTGCGCAGTGCGCCATGGAAGCAGATGCGCATCTTGAAACACAAAACCTATGTTGCCGCGCTTATTTTCAAACGCGTGGGTCTCAATGGTACCCTCCGTCGGTGTAATTAATCCGGCGATGAGACGCAGCAATGTGGACTTTCCACACCCCGAAGGACCGACCAAAGTCACAAATTCACCCTTCTCTAGGGTAAGATTTGTACTTCCTAGGGCCTCTGTCCCCGTCCTATATGTCTTTGACACATTCTTAACCACGAGAACGCGCCCATTTTCTGTTTGGGGGTGGCCGGGTTTATTCTCCAAAACTGTGTCGGTTAGACTGGATTTACTAGTCACGCACTGTTCCTCCTTAATCTGTATTACCGTTCAACATTTGCCTTGATTGCGCAAATTATGGTGTTATACGAGCCTACGGGAGTAGCTTCCCGAAGGAGATCTTGCGTGATTTGTGTTGGATACGGTGGTTTAGATGGATCTGGGGCCCTTGTCTGCCAAGTATTGTCGCGACGGGTAGGGCAATGCGGCTCGAATTGAATGGCGTTTGATCACCGCAACACATAACCTGCTTTGAAGTTATGGAAACTTTCATTTCTGTTCGTCTATACGAACGGTTTACACGTGTAACTCAAGGCCCATAATAACCGAAAAAGGAACCATTGTCAAGTGTCCGTATTCACGAACAAGTCCTGTTAATAAACAAGGCGCGTCTCACGCCCTAGGAATGCTAAGCATGGATGCGGCTACTTTTAGTGTAACTTAGATGATTAGCAAATCGCAGAGTACAAACAACTATTCTCACGTAGCAATAATCGCCAAAACGCACTTCGATCTGGACATTAGAATCATATTAGACTCACCCTCCTCATCTTGACACTGTTTCCCTGCCGCCCTTACAATCAAAGGTGAAGGTTAGGCATCTATGGAATATAAAGATTACTACAAAATCCTTGGGGTAGAACGAAAAGCTGATGAGGAAGAAATCAAGCGCGCTTACCGCAAGCTGGCGTTAAAGCTACACCCAGACAAGAATCCAGGCGACAAACAAGCTGAAGAACGATTCAAAGGGATCAACGAAGCTTATGACGTTCTTGGGAACCCAGCCAAGCGCGCCAAGTACGATCAATTAGGTTCCTCATATCAGGCTTGGCAGCGGAGAGGTGGCAGGCCCGGCGGCTTCGATTGGTCGCAATGGACCACTGGAACCCCAGGAGGTGTTCGAGTCGAGGTCGGCGACATCGGCGACCTGTTCGGTAATTTTTCCGATTTCTTCTCATCCATATTCGGCGGTATGGCTGGCCAAGGTCAGGATGTCACCAGTCGTCCTAGGGGACGTCCCCGCCACATCGAACAGCCGGTTAATATCAGCTTGAATGAGGCTTACACCGGCACTACCCGCATCATCCACTATAATGGACGAAAGATTGAGGTAAAGATCCCACCAGGAGCTAAAACCGGCACCAAGGTCCGCATCAGCCTCCCGGCGAAACCCGACCGCCGTAACGCAGGGAATTTTTATCTGCTGGTTAATGTCACCCCCGATCCTTTCTTTGAACGTAAAGGGGACGACCTTTATATAATCGTGGACCTTGATCTATTCAGTGCCGTGTTGGGGAGCGAGATCCAAGTGCGAACCCTGGCAGGGGATGTAATGCTCAATATCCCTCCAGGAAGTCAGCCCAACCAGACGTTCCGCCTAAAGGGACGCGGCATGCCTAAGTTACGCAATCCCACACAGCGTGGAGACCTTTACGCTCGTCTCCATGTTAGCCTGCCACAGAAATTAAACGACCGCGAGCGAGACCTTTTTCAACAACTTTCCAAGCTTCGCGGTTGATTGGCTTTCGAGAGAATGACAATGAAAAAACGTTCAATAATGATCGTTGTTGTTGCTATAGCCTTGATCTCCGTTTCCATATCATGCTCCACGGCTACTTGGCTTAGGAAAACTGCCGTCACCGAGACGCCAATACCATCACCTCAACCCGAGCCGACTTCACGTGAACCATCAGCCATGCCCGTTCGCAGCAGCGAGGTCCTGATACTTGAGGGCAACCTTGCCAACCTCTACCAGCGCGTCAACCCAGGTGTTGTCACCATTTGGAGGTACGACACCACCGGCTCAGCTAATGAGGATAGTTTCCCAACCGGACAGGGCTCCGGTTTCGTGATCGACCTTGATGGACACATTGTCACCAATCAACACGTGATTGCTGGCGCGAATGAGATTGAGGTCGACTTCCCGTCTGGTTTAAAAGCCTGGGCCGATCTGGTTGGCACAGACCCCGATGCAGACCTAGCAGTACTCAAGGTCGACGTGCCTGAAGAAGAGTTGGTGCCATTACAGTTCGGTGACTCGGACGAAGTTCTAGTTGGGGACTTTGTAGTTGCTATCGGAAACCCATTTGGCCTTTCGGGATCGATGACCGTTGGTATCGTCTCTGCTATAGGTCGTATTCTCGAATCCGAGAATCCCGCACCCAATGGGGGGCTATTTGCCGCCGGTGACATCATCCAAACCGACGCCGCCATCAACCCGGGTAACTCAGGCGGGCCGCTGATTAACATGTACGGGGAGGTGATCGGGATAAACCGTGCTATCCGCAGCGAGTCGTTCACCTTGCGCGGCGACATCGCCAATTCTGGTGTGGGCTTCGCAATTCCGATCAACATTCTTCGACAGGTAGTACCCAAGATTATTGAAACCGGCAGCTACGACTATCCCTACCTTGGAATCGTCAGCCTGAATGATGACCTATGGAACTTAAAGATTATCGAGGCGCTCGGGTTACCTTCTAATACCACTGGAGCTTACATCACGGGAATCGCCCCTGGCGGTCCTGCCGAAGAGGCTGGTATCAGAAGCGGCAGCCAGCCTACTTCGATCGGGATACTTGCTGGCGGCGATTTGATCATCGCCATTGATGATCAGCCGGTACGTCGCTTTAGCGAACTGCTCTCCTATATCATAAACCACACACAAGTCAATCAGGTTGTGATCCTGACCGTCTTGCGTGAGGGAGCAGAACTCGACATCCGCTTAACCATCGGCGCTCGTCCCTGAGATCGTTACCCCAGATGAGGGCATCTAGCTTTCTTTGAGTGGAGGTTACCATGCTCACCGAGCAGGACCTGCAAGAGTTGATTTCTTACCAGTCAAATTACCCAGTACTGAGCATTTTTCTCAATGCGGATCCGTCAGTTGGTTCAGCTGATGTTTATAAATTACGCCTCCGTCAAATGCTCAAAGACTACAACCAAGATGCCCCAGAGGACACTGAAGCAGTTGAACGCTTTGTTGAGCACGAGTACGATTGGTCTGGCCGTAGCCTGGCAATTTTCTCCTGCGCAAAGGACGATTTCTTCCGGATTTTCTCCCTCGCATTACCTATGCGCGATCGAATACGTCTTCTAAACCGTCCCTACGTCAAACCACTAGTCGATCTCCTCAATAACTATGGAAACTACGGCGTGGTACTGGTTGATAAACAAGGTGCACGCCTGTTCCACTTCCACCTGGGTCAACTGCAAGAGCAGAAGGGGACAATGGGGGAGGCCGTACGTCATACTAAGCTCGGAGGTGGCTCACAAACTCCGGGTAGGCGCGGTGGCGCAACCGGTCAGACGCGTTACGCTGAGGAAGTCGCCGCGCGGAACATTAAAGAAGCTACTCGCTTCGCCGCCAGCTTTTTCAAGCAGAAAAATGTTCGCCGGGTATTAATCGGCGGTACAGAAGCAAACGTGGCCCGCTTCATCAATCTACTGCCAAAGACCTGGCAGAGCCTGGTGATGGGCACATTCCCAATGGAAATGACTGCCGGTTACATCCAGGTTCTGGATAAGGCCATCGCCGTCGCACAGAAAGCGAAGAGGAAGAATGAAACCCGCTTGGTGAATGCGGTCATAACCGCTGCCGCGAAAGGTCGTGAAGGGGTAATACGCCTCGATGACACACTAGGCGCGGTCCACGCGGGTCAAGTTCAAAAACTAGTGATATGTGAGGGTTATCGCGCCGCTGGATATCGTTGCCAGGGTTGCGGCTACCTGACCGCTCAGGCGTTGGAGAAATGCCCATTCTGTAGTAACCCAATTGAAATAATCGAAGATGCTATCGAAATGGCTGTGCGTAAAGTATTATCTGATGGGGGCGAGGTTGAAGTGATCCACGAGAGTCGCGAACTAGAAAAAGCTGGACGAATTGGCGCCTTACTGCGTTACTAACCCACATCGACATTCATTATCTCCAACACCGGTAAGTGCACTGGAAAAACTACCCTCTCCTCGCGGTTGACCTTTTTTCAGTGGAGTCACCTGTTAAACCTTCACAATAAAACCTCTGGGTCCTGGTCGAACCCAGAGGTTTGTGCTCATGTACAAGATGGAAGCTATTTCAGGCTCATCCTCTACTCACCGAACAAAGAGCGTTCGAGCGTAAGTAGGTTGCTGGCCAAAATCTGCAAATCACGTTGGGCGGCAAAGGCATTATCATCGACCTCCTCTAACACCAAAGCCAGTCTATTCCGTAATCCTTCCACAGTGTCCGCACCAATAAGCTCGACGTCCAGTGCCATGAGGCGATCGTCGGTACCCGCCAGGGCCGCTTTAGCAGCAATTGGATCCTCTTGAGCTATCGCCAACTGCGCTGCAGTTACGTCCACCAGCACGCTCAAGAGATCCATCCTTTGTTTGGTCGTGGTTATCTCATTCCGTAGAGACGAGTTTTCCCCTTCCAGGGGATGCAACGATTCTACTTCGCTCTCTAGCGAATCAATTTGATTCTGGGCCGACTCTAACTCAGCCCGAAGTGAGCCGATCTGCTCCAATCCCGGACGAACTTGGACAACCCATGTCACGGCTACACCACAAGCAAACACAACCATAAACCCAGTAACCCAACGCAGCGCTCGGCTCATAAAGCGACGTAATTTACTAGGTGGCTTAGCAGGCTCGTCCTCCTCTAAAAGTTCCACCGGCTCGCCTTCCATAACAACCGGTTCGACCTCGGGAGCCTCGATCTCAGCTTCCACCGGCTCAATAACCGGGGATTCATCTTCAGAAGCCATAGACTCAACCTCGGGTTGCTCGTCCTGGATCTGCGGATCATTATCAGTCATCATTATCCTCCTCATATAATATTTCGCCCGAGGGAATAGTTAGGTATGACGCGGGCTTAGTCGCCTCGACCAGCAGCTTCCAAGCGATTTCTAGTTCGTCGGCAGCTACAATCGGGGTCGTTCGAATATCCGTCAGGGCTAAATCAAGCCTTTCGACGATTTGCTTCAGCGCCTCGTCTTCCCCATCCTGCTCAGCTCCAATCACCTCGTCCAGCAGATTTCGGGCAGTGGTAATTTCCTCAGCAGCAAGACCAAGGTTATCCTGAACCAACCACAGGCGGGCTTTGGTGAGCAAGGTCATGGCCCGGATCAACTGCAATTGTCGTCCTATACTCGCCGCTGGCAACTCAACTGCGGTCAGAGTTGCCTCTAGAGTCTCAACTCTGGTAACCATCTCGTCCATATCAGAAGTCAGATCTTCCACTCTATCAACTAAATTTCGCAACTGGGAAACGCGATCACGCTGGTCCTCCAACGATGTCTGCACCACTTCCAATTCTGCCTCCATCGCGGCTAACGCCTCACCTTGCTCTGCCAAACGGCCTTCGATCTCGACCAGGCGTTCCCCAACTTGCTCTACCTGCCTACCGGAAGTAGTCTGAACCTGGTTCAAGGCTTCCTCTAACTCAGCGATGCGTTGAGTATTAACCTGCATTGGCTCGATGGCGCTCCGATAGAGCGTTGGCACCCCGAAATAAATCGCTACCCCAAACACGCCGCCAAGCAGCACTACGATCAGGAAACGTAGTAAGAAGCGCATTACCCGAGAGAAGAACGACGCCTTTCGCTCTCCAGCCTCCGGTTCAGAGACTTCCGAATTATCACTCATGTTGTCCTCCATCACAGCCCGGGAAACAACTATGGCTCATCCACCGGTGAATTCTCGATCAGTAACTGTTCCAGTCCATCAAGAAAAACATCGAACCTGCCGACGCTTTCCGAGAGTATACCAACTTCGCTTTCCAAATCGTCAATCAAGGTGCGGGCCGAATTTAACTGCTCAAGAGACTCGGCGATATCGTTCCTCAGAGCGGTAAATTCGCCTTCAACGGTCATCACTCGACCGCTAAGACCCTCAATCGCCTCAATACGGCGGCCAAGAGCTTCCATGCGGGAGTATACATCGTCCATGTCAGCTTGAAGCGCTGCCAGATCAGTTGTCATCTGACGGACTACGCTGTGCTGGCTGATATTGAGCGTCCGGTTTATACCACTAAGAATCGCAAGACTTAGCAACACCGAAATCACCACACTTATTACTGCTGTCCCCAAGACCAACCATACCGTCGCCCCCCGGCTGTACGACTGTCTTTCCTTTGCAATCCGCGGCCCTACCGGTGGAGGGACTACCTTCGGCTCCACTTTCTCTAGCTTGGGGATTTCCACTCTTCTTTCGACCTCCCCGCCATAATCTTCCGCAGTCGGTTCGTCCTCTTGGTCTGTTCCCTCTTCTACTGGCTCTTCTGCTCCCTTTGCCGGCTCTACTTCTTGACCAAACAATAGATACGGAGCTAGACGATCAATGGCGGCTTTTCCCAAGCCTTGCACCCTAAGCATATCCTCTAG
>JAUVOZ010000115.1 GCA_030598885.1 Anaerolineae bacterium
CTTTACAATCGGATCGGAATAAATGAGACCTGAGTAGTCCACGACCTGGTATTTCAGCTTGACCCACAGAATACCGCTAGAGGTCGAAGGATCGGTCACATGCAAATTAGTGACAGTGATGTCTTCGTAGCAATCGCCGATCGGACCGGGTGTGGGGTCCAACGTGCCACCCGAGATTTCCGGTTCTTCATCATCCGTCGGCGTGGGGGTTGACGTCGGCGGTTTTGGTTTCTTGGTCGGCCTCTTGGTCGAGGTTTTTGTAGGTATAGAGGTCCTCGTGCGGGTTGGTGTCGGAGTAAGTGTAGGTGTGGGTGTATCGGTCGGAGTAAGGGTTGGGGTCGGCGTGGGAGTGTAAGGAGGTTCACCCTGAAAATTTCGAGCTGTTGCAGTTGAGACTGGTGAATTCAACGATAACTTGAATTTTTCCGACTGATTCTCCGCCTCGCTTGGCGACAGACCGTGGTCTCGCAAAACATCACTAATGATCGAGAGATAAAACCTTCCCAGAGGACTGCTCAGCTTATCCGGTCCGTAATCAGCCCCCAGCCGTGAACTAAAGCCGAGCGAAAAAGGGAGGGACTCGGCGACTCCCGAGTTTAATATGAACGCGGCAGAAATCCATATCACTAATAGGACGATGAAGACGGCAAACGCGCCTAACAACCACCGCCGCCCAGTCATAGTGCTTGCTTGCCTCCTCCATATGAGGTTCAATCAAGTCAATGTTGCATGCCCCCGCCACGCATTCAACAAAATTCGGCTATGGATTTATAAGCTTGGATGTCCATAGGGTCGAAAAACGCTTAAATCTGTGGTGAAAGTATAACAGACTGCACTGAAAAAATCCCTGGCGCGAGAAAGGAAATGGAGCTGGTGATCTCAGCCGGTCCTTAATCCGCTTTTAGACGGGATCGCCGGTAAAGTGAGATGTGAGGTGTATATGGTGAAGCTGGATTTAAGAAAAAAAGAGGGTGACTACAACTCCCCCAATGGCCGCAGTAAAAGATTAAGATGACTCTAATCAATCTTTGCCGATCTGCCAATGGACCGTTGCGCTCTCCTGAATATCAGAACAATCGACCAAGCGGGTCCAACGACCAGTCACCTCGTAGACCATAACCTCCTGGCGTTTGCCACGCAATTGCGCTCGGCCACAACGACCGAACTCGAATTGTTTACGTGTTTTATCCAGGTAGTTATAGGTATCTTCGCTGATCATGAGATTACCACTGCCCGCTTCACGGGTGATCTGCTGGATTCTTTGAGCTGTATTTACCGTATCGCCTATTACAGTGTAATGCAACCGATCACTAGTTCCTAATCCCCCGGCGATGACTTCACCAGTCGATATACCGATTCCAACTTCCAAAGCCGGCAGCCAATTTGAGCTGCGAAGCTCTTTTACTCTCTTGACGAAATCCTGGATCTCAAGTGCAGCGTGAGTAGCCTGGAGCGCACTAACTTGAGGTGGAACCCGGCGGGGAAGGATGCCAAAGAAAGCCATGATCGCGTCGCCATCAAATTTGTTCACTACACCGCCATGTCGGGCGACGATGGGCACAATTCCAGAAAAGTATTCGTTCAAAGTCCGCATCACTTCTTCCGGTTCGGCTTCTTCGGCCATTGAAGTGAAGCCTCGCAGATCAACGAAAAGGATGGTCGCCTTTGCCGTCTGTCCTTCAAGCAACACCCCTCCCTTAGCCAGCGAACCGCGCAGTTGCTCACGTACTTCAGGTGTGACTGCTCGGCCAAGTAGATCACGGTAAACCGCTCCCTCCCGCAATCCGTCAACCATGCTGTTAAAAGTCCGAGCTAACACGCCAACCTCATCCCTCCCCTTCTCCTTCACATGGGTATCCAGGTTGCCTATGGCAACCTGAGCTGATGCGTCGGCAATGTCGACTAATGGTTGAGTGATCGTATTAGAAATCAGCAAGCCGGTAAATACAATCAATACCAGGGCTACAGCACCAATCTGTATCACCAATGTCGCTCGTTCCTGATACTCGCGGTACACCTGGTCAGGATCATCGCCTCGAAGCAACGAAATACCGATCACCCCCACTTCCTCGGACCCCCGCCGAACTTGGAATGGGGTAAGAACCTCACCATAGACATGCATAGCGACTTCTATCGTGCGATAGGGACCACCTTCACCTTCTGGTGATTGCGCGGCTAGTATGATTTCCGAAGACAGGGTCAGTCCGGGTGGATCCCATGTCTCCTCGGATTTAAATGTTGAACTCATGAGCTGCTGGGTATTGACATCATACACAGAGACCTCAGCCCGAGCATCTTCGCTTAGGCGGTCGATTAGGTTATCCAAGTATTCCCCAACCAGCACGGCGCCGAAAATAGTACCTTCCTCATTGACCATAGGTCCAGCGACAAATAAGACGAATTCCTCTTCCTCGCCAAGGCGTATGCTGTGCAAACCCGCTTGTTTGTTCCCAATAGGATCTTCGTTATCTCCTGCTTGAGAATCGAGGCCTAGAACACGCTGTACAAACGGCCAATCCTGGTAATACCCCTCTCCACGCAGAATGACATAATCCCCCTGAGGAGCACCAGGACTACTGCGCCTAGCGGCGAGCAAACTAGTCCCTTGGCGATCGAGTAATACGGCCACATCGACGTCGGTGTTAAACACCAGGCTCAGAACCCGTTCGCGCAGATCCTCCGCGTCACTGAGAGCAACCGCTTCGGGCACACCCTCTGTATTGGCAATAGCCCGTTCAATCTCAAGCAACCTCTCCTCAACCCGAACCACCTCGTCAGCAGCCTGTTGGCCACTATCAATCAACTGGCGTAGAAAACGGACCTTCTCCGCCTCGCCAAGAAACTGGTTCACAATTACTGTGGCGACCAGACCTAGCACAAGAGCTAAAAACATGAAGGGTAGAGTGATTTTCCAACGTAGACTAAAGCGTACGCGGGGTTGATCAGATGACGAGGTTGTACTCATTTCCGATTGGTCTCTTTTACTCAGATACTTTTACCGCAGGAAAAAGGATATAACAATCAACAGAATTATTGATGACCCGGCGAGTACGCCTATGCGCTTTAGATCCTTGACCACATAGCTGTAATCAGGATCGAAATCATACGATCCTTGAAGAGAACCAAGCGGTTGCTTCACCCTGGTTGACGCCGCTGCTCTCAGCGTATCAGGAGGTATATTTGGTCGCCGATCTCGTTTTCTACGACGTCTTTTACTCATCAAGTCCCTCGATACAAAAACCAGAGCCAGTTGTGGCTCCCCTCAAGCACTTCGTACCGCTCTTGAACTATAAATAAATCAACCGCAGATCTATCCACTTACCAATTCGCCAAATACCACAATCCGCTGGTTGTCAACCATGTAAGGATAACATGAAATGAGGGTGATCGTGGGTTTAGCCGTTGGTTCCATCACATCCACCTCAGTCGGCTCCACAATCCGTAGTCCAGTGACCCGATAGAGGTATTGCCTTGTGGCGGTATACACATGAATTTCATCGCCTGGCTTAAGTTTATCGAGATCACGGAACAACTCACCGAAAATATCATTATGGGCTGAGAGAATCAAGTTGCCGACTTGACCAGGATCAGCGCTGCCAATGTGTTGGCCCACCCCTCGCTTGAGTGTTTCCCATCCATCTCCCTGAACTACCGGGGCTGAGGCATTCCATAAGGCGGGGATAAAAATATCACGCGCTTGCTCAGGTCCGGGAGAAGGGATAGCCACTGCTGGTATAGATTGAACCAATGGACGCAGGTTCTCAGGGATTTCCGCTTCGTTCGGTTGGGCACCACCGGGTGAAGTTGGCGGTGTGTGACCAGATGGCAAAACCGCAGCAGTGATTAACGGGGTTGGTGTTGGTGTCATGCCTCCAATCGCAGCCGCCACCTCCCGGTTGAGTTCTTGTAGGGCTCCAACACCGTTAAACAAGATAAAAGCCAGTCCGATTACAGCTCCAATCTCAATTAATAGAAGTAGGCGGTTAAACACTGATCGCAAGATACCGCTTTGCTTGGTGGGAGATTTATCCGGAGAAGCATCTTCTTGGATATCCGACACTGCGCGGAAGTCGTTGGTTTGCGAGATTGGAACCGATTCCTGCCGTAGCCGTAAGGCGCGACCACTACGTTTAAACTGACGAAGACGCGCGTCGCGCGCTTCAAGCTTCTTACGAGCTAGAAGCGCCTCAAGCTCCTCAATCGCCAGTTCTTCAGCCGGTCTACGGTCTCTTGCCATCATCCTTCAACTGTCGCATCACAACCCAAAACGTAGGTGCAGGATTAGTGCCATGACCTGGCGGGATTATACCCGAAAGCCGTTTAAGGGACCGCTAGAATGTCACCAGAAAAGAAGAAATCAGGTCTTGCGTGAAGCTGAATACACACAGCCCGTGCCACTACTGGAACGGGCTGTGAAAGAGTCATTTCCCCGATCGACCGTACATTTATAATCGCTTGGTTACTGCCCTCCGCTTATGCTGGTAGCGAAACTCTATTAGCAAATTCAACCCAATAAATCACCTGCAGCACCGTTCTCCAACATTCGTAGGCGCACTACCAGCCTTTCCGCCAACTCTTTTGCCGTATTCAGCCGCTTGAGGTGTCCCTCGGTCCCTACCCCTAGACTGTCCCGAATGCCGATTAACTGGGGGACAAGTACTTTATCGATATATTGAAGTGAAGCGCCAACATCAGCGAAACCCTTCTCATGGGAGTATTCTAGCATGGATAGGAAACCCGCCATATCTTCAGTCGTATCTTTCAAGGCAGTATCAATATCTGTCGCTGATTTAAGCATCTCAGCTAACCTCTCAGCGATATCCATAGTCTCTTGGAATGTGATCATGCCAGTTCCACTCCTGAAAAATAACCTGCTCAAACCAAGTATACCTCGGATGGGATGCTCACCGGTAACTTATCCAGCAAAATGTCTCATCCCTTCGGTTCCTAATAGCCGGCAGAGTTATGTTACCCAGTTACTGAGGGTGGCCAACCGGGATCAGGTAAAGCGGCTCGTGATCAGATGGCAGGTCGAGTACGGTTTGAACACGACTGTCCTCGAAAGCACCTATCAGAACCGCACCCAGGTTTAACGATACAGCTTGTAGAAGAATATTTTGTGCAGCGTGACCTGCTTCCAGGTGGACATAGCGCGGTGAGCGAGCTCTTCCATACCTGACCTCGATGCGGGCATATATCGCGGTAATGACAACTGTCAAAGGTGCCTGAAGGATAGCCTCCTGGTTTAATGCCGCCCGGTAAAGATCTTGACGCAAATCGCCCTCAATTAATGTTTTCAACGCATGGGTTTGGACATCGTAGTGGAAGACACCCTCCTGTGTGAGAACATACAACTCAAGAGGATAAAGAGCACCGGCTGAAGGAGCTGTCCGAAATCCACGAGGGTCTGTGATACCCTGTGCAGCCCAAAGCAGTTGCGAGATCTCATTGATGCTCAATGTATCAGATGAGAATTCCCGCACCGATCTGCGTCGCAACAGGGTTTCCTCAAGTGAAACCGGTCCTTCGGTGCGCGGTTTGGGGAGTGATGTAACCATGGCAACATTGACCTCAGTTGGTGTGTGCTCAGGGGAATTGACAATGCCACATGCAGACGAACCTATCACCATCCCCACGAGCATGAATACGAACATGGATCTCATGATGGGCCATTAAGGAGACGTTTAACGCTCATCTTTTCCGTCAATTACCAACCCGATAGGTAAAAATGAATGAAACTTATTCGCTATGAGGGCTCGGACCGCCTAAGGCTGTTGATGAACTTCCGGTTTTAATTCTGCGATATATGGCAATGTGCGAAAGGAGTCGGCGAAATCCAATCCATAGCCGACAACCCAGACGTCGGGTATCTCAAAGCCCAGATAGTGAATCGGCACATCGAGGCTATCGCGCTCTTTTTTCAGCAATACACAGGTACGCAGAGAAGCCGGTTTACGCCCTTTCAGTATTCGATAAAGGTAACTGAGCGTATGTCCAGAGTCGACGATATCCTCGACGATTAATACATGCCGACCCTCGATGGGTTCACGCAGGTCCATCATGATGCGTACTGCCCCAGAGGAGGTGGTTGTCTTCCCATAACTTGAGAGTGCCATAAAATCCACTACATGCGGCACAGTCAATTTGCGGGTCAAATCAGCCAAGAAGATGAAAGCACCTTTGAGGATGCCGATTAGGTAGAGCCCACCTTCTTCAACGTAATCACCCGCAAGCTGGTCTGCGATCTCACCGATACGGACTCGGATGGAGTCAGCCGGGATCAAAACCCGCGCCAATGCGGGAGGCAGTTCATTCACAAGAGATTCTCCTTGCCGGACCTGAGAGGGAAACCATAGCTGACGGATACGACGGACAGGTTATCTTACCAAAAATTATCTTCTATGCATATTTTAGGTGCAATAGCTTGCCAACTCAATCCCGTTGCTGGTTTGCACTACGGTGGTTATTCGCTCAACTCCACAATGGGCTTGAACACTATACTGCCAAAAGCGGAACAAGTCATTATGAGCCTGATGTTAGACAACGTATCTTGTAAAGTCCGGTGCTGGC
>JAUVOZ010000121.1 GCA_030598885.1 Anaerolineae bacterium
CCAAACCCGCGGAACCTCTGGCTCACCTGTCTGGCAACGCAACTACTACGAACATGTTATACGCAGTGAGGACGAATTACTGCGAACTCGTAAATACATCCTCAATAATCCGGCTCGCTGGTTTGAGGACCCCGATAATCCGATTCATGCCTCCTGATGGCAGACACCCACCAACCTCTATACCTATCCTATCCAATGCTTTTGTGAAATCGCGCGCCGGGAATGATTACAATCGGGGGAAATTCGATTGGACCTCTTCGTCATTATGCCAAACCATATGCATGCCACCTTTGTCATCACCTATTTCGACCGAGTAGGGGCGCCCGGGCCGGGAACTAACCCCCCGATAAATTCACCGCCCGTGCGCCCCTACTGCCCTGCTAATGCTTTGTTCAACGCCTCCTCCAGTTCATCAATGGTCACCGGCTTAAAGATGAAACCGTTCGCCCCGATAGCCATCGCCTCATCTACCTGCACATCGGTGGTTTCGGAAGAAAGCATCACTACTGGCAGGTCCTTCAGATTATTTTGCTGACGGAGAAACTCAAGCAAGTCGATCCCACTCACCTCCGGCATATTGATGTCCAGCAACATCACATCGGGACGGTCTCCCCCCAGCAATTGCCGGGCCACGCTACGGGCATCACGAAAGATTTCGACTGAGCAATCGAGCAATTGCAGCATCAATTTGACGGCGTGGCTCATCTCGTCATCGTCTTCAACAATCCAGACTTCACGCATTCGTATCTCCATCCAGCTTACAGTTCGGACTTGACCCTTTCTGCCAGGGTACGGGTCACACCAGGGATAGCCATCAAATCCTCTACTTTAGCCTGTCGAATTCCCTCCAAGTCGCCGAAGATACGCAGGAGCGCCTTACGGCGAGCTGGACCGATCCCAGAGATGCTATCCAATCGTGAAGCAAGGCCCTGGCGTCTGCGTTGGGTACGATGTTGTTTCAGAGCAAATCTATGAGCTTCATCCCTGATCCTTTGAACCAAGTAGAGCCCCTCTGAACGCCGCGGTAAGATCACCGGGTCGGGTTCATTCACCCGATAAAGCTCCTCATGGCTTTTAGCTAACCCTACTAACGGCACTTTGCCAACCAAGCCGTAGGCTTCAAGCACCTGCATCGCCCTTCCTAATTGACCCTTACCGCCATCAACGATAAGCAAGTCAGGTAATAGACCGAAAGCTTGATCTAGTTTACCACCAGGTACCTTGGACTGCTCGTTGGCGGTTTGCCAGCGACGGAAGCGACGATCAAGGACTTCCTCCATGCTGGCGAAGTCGTCCTGGCCGCGCACGGTCTTAATGGTAAACCGGCGATACATGCTCTTGTTGGGCGCGCCTTGGACAAAAACCACCATTGCCCCTGCAGCCGCTGTCCCTTGCAGATTGGATATGTCGTAACATTCGATGCGATTTAGCGGGCCGGGGAGATCAAGCGAATTCTGTAGTTCGGCCAAAGCCTGGACGTGTTTGCTGCGATCGGCTTCCCACCGGGCTCGCAAAGAGACTAGCGTCTCAGCTGCGTTTTCGGCCGCTAGGCGTACCAAGTTCTTTTTAGCTCCACGCCGCGGTACAAGAAGTCGAACTTTCGGACCACCCCGCCGTGAATGGAGCCAGGTCTCAATGATGCCGGCTTCCTCAATCTCCATCGGAAGTAACACCCGTTGAGGAATATAAGCCGCCTTGGTGTAAAACTGCTTGACGAAGGCTTCCACCAATTCGCGGTCATCTGCCTGCCGGGTTCCCTCCAGGATGAAATACTCCCGACCGATCAACTTGCCACCCCTTATAAAAAAAACCTGCACGCAAGCATCGCGCTCGTCCCGGGCAAATGCGATCACATCCGAATCGATTTTGTCTTGCGAAATTACTTTTTGACCTTCGACTACTTTCTCAATAGCAATCAATTGATCTCGAAACGCTCCTGCTCGCTCGTAGTCCATCTTCTCCGAAGCGCGCACCATCTCATCATTTAGCCTCCCAATCACCGGCTCAGTACGACCGCGGAGAAAACGACAAAGGTCATTGATCATTGCCCGATAGGTGTCTTGATCGACCGCTCCAACACACGGCGCTACGCAGAGTTTAATGTCATAGTACAGGCAGGCGCGTGGATCTTGGCCAGTGATAACCCGGTCGCAAGTCAGGTAAGGGAAGACTTTACGCAACACATCCAGCGTCTGATGCACAGCCCAGACGCTGGTGTAAGGACCAAAGTAGCGTCCCCCATCGTCGCTCAGCCGCCGAGTCACTGTGACTTTGGGAAATGGATCTGCCCAATGTGCCTTGATATATGGGTAGTGCTTGTCGTCCTTCAGGTGAACATTGTATTTTGGCTGGTGGCGTTTGATAAGATTCATCTCGAGAATCAAAGCTTCGAGCTCTGAACCAACCACGATCCATTCGATGTCTGCAACATGGGATACCATCTCGGTGGTCTTCCGACTGTGGTTGGCGGAAGCCTGAAAATAAGATCGCACCCGGTTACGTAAGTTAACCGCCTTACCGACGTATATCACCACCCCCGCCTCATCCTTCATAAGATAGCAACCGGGTTTGGCGGGAATACCTTTAAGTATCGGTTTGATATGCTCCGAAAAAGCCATCGTATTCGATTTTAGCATATGTATTCAACTTCCCGCGAACTTAGGGTTCGCCAGAAGCTAAACAATCGTTCCTTATCCGACCAGAGAGAAGTATAATGCTGGAGACATGAGAAGGTTCTTAACTACCATATTAATACTGACCGGGTGGTTGTTGGCCGCATGTGCCACACCTACAGTGACGACTATACCTGGCGTAGCCAACGATATCCCGCCGACAGCGACGCCAACTCCTCAGATCATTGCATCCCCACCGAGCCTCCCCAATACCATAACTATTTGGATTCCCCCGACCTTCGCCCCCGACCTAACCACACTAGCTGGCACCCTGCTGGCTGAACGGCTGACCGCCTTTAAACAGGCCAATCCCGGCATCAGTGTATCATTGCGCCTGAAGGAAGAGAGTGGACCGGGTGGGCTATTGGAAACCCTTACTGCCGCCTCCAACGCTGCTCCTGCTGCCCTGCCCGATGTGGTCGCTCTCGATCCCATCGCTCTGAATTCCGCTACCCTGAAAGATCTTCTCTCCCCCCTAGACGGGTTGGTTGCCGAACCAGAAACACCCGAGTGGTATGACCACGCTCTGTCTACGACACGCACTAATGGAGGCTTTTTGGGTTTGCCTTTCGCCAGCGAAGCCGATGTGCTGGCCTACAGGACCGACGAATATCTAACCACACCCTTGACATGGTCCGACATCTTGACTATGCCAGCGCCTTTCATATTTCCGGCTGGCGATGTAAGCGCTGCTTTCACCATTTCCCAATACCTAGCACTCGATGGTCCCCTGTACGATGAAGACGGCCTACCTATCCCTGATCCAGCGATATTGGCTGAGGTCTTGTCATTTTATAGCTCCGCATACACTTCGGAAGTCATTCCGTTGTCCGCGCGTCAGTATGTCTCTGCGGCTGAAACTTGGAATGCATTGCAGGCGGAAGAAGCCGCTAGCGCAGTGGCTCCTCTGAGTGACTTCTTAGCGAACGGTGGTTCGGATGCCATCGCCGCTGCTCCCCTACCAACTCGGAGTGAGCCCGGTGTCTGCCCGACTAAGACATGGTCGTGGGCAATAGTAACCCGAGACCCTGCCCTCCAGGATCTTGCCGGTCAATTGATAACTTGGCTTACCCAACCTGAGTTTCTTGGACCCTGGACTTATGCCCTGGGAATGTTACCTCCGACGACATCGGCGTTGGCCCAATGGCCTACAGGCGCCCATTCAGCTCTGGTATATAATCTAGTCACCGTCGCCCAACCTCAACCTTCGGCGGAAGTTTTAGCAACCTTCGGTCCGCCGTTTCATACCGCGATCGAAGCCGTGCTTGATGGTATTGTCACTCCCTCCTCAGCCGCGTTGGACGCGGTACAAGCGATCCAAAATCCTTAGCCCGATCGAGAAGCCCTCGGTGATCGACCCACACTCCTCTTATCGTCTCAACTACTCGGACCATGTTACCCACTTGGCGGAGATCCGATATGCAGCCCTGGCGGCTGCTGATCCTTGGCGCGCCGTTACCCGTAACCTCCACCTGGTCCGACACGATATTCAGGCTGGTCCCCACAATATAGAGTTGAAGCCCAACTCTCGCATCTACCTGGTAGCATTGGGAAAGGCTGCTCCGGCAATGTGTCAGGCAGCCGCCGAGGTTCTCAGCGAGCGGTTGACAGCCGGGATCGCAGCTATCCCCCATGACTACACTGACCCTCTGCCGCCGGGTATCAAACCTCACCACGCCGGACATCCGCTACCCGACAAAGGTAGTTTGGCTGCCGGTCAGGCAGTCTATGACCTACTCTCCGCCACTAGGCCCGATGATCTCGTGTTGGTGTTGATCTCCGGCGGCGGCTCGGCCATGTTGGAATTGCCAGTTCCTGACGTCAGCCTCGAGGATTTGCGTACGCTAAATACGCTACTTCTACACTCTGGAGCACCAATCGAAACGATCAACACGGTCCGTCAAGCAGTTTCACAAACAAAAGCCGGGGGTCTTGCTCGTATGGCTTCGCCGGCTCCAGTTGTCGCATTGATTCTGTCCGATGTCGTCGGTGACCGACTATCAACGATCGCCTCCGGTCCAACCGTCCTAAGAAAATTCCCCCCAACGAAAGAGAAGCGGGGGGTTGCGATGCCGCAGACGGCCCGAGGTGTACTGGAACATTTCAAAATATGGGATCTGGCACCGCAAGGCGTGCGTACCGCACTCAGTCGTCCCAAAGCACCCCAGCCTCGCGCCCGACGCCCTCTCAACATCCTTATTGGGAGTAACCGGCAGGTGGTCAATGCTGCCGCTGACCAAGCAGTCACCCTGGGATTTAAACCGAGGGTGATCACCTTTCGAATGCGTGGTGAGGCGCGCGACGTTGGTTATCGATTGGGCAGAAGCCTGTGCCGGGCTAAGAGACCCGCTTGCCTTCTGATGGGTGGTGAGTCAACGGTCACCGTCCTAGGCGATGGCCGAGGCGGTCGTAACCAGGAACTAGCTCTATCAGCCGCATTGGTGCTCGAGAGCACACCCAACACGGTAGTTATGGCGCTCGCAACCGATGGGGTGGATGGTCCAACTGACGCTGCCGGAGCGATCGTCTCGAGTCAAACGATCCCCCAGGCTCATGCCCTGGGCTTAGACCCGGTGTCAGCACTGGAACAGAACAACGTATATCCTCTACTAGAAGCTGTTGGGGCTTTACTCCACACCGGTCCGACAGGGACCAACTTAAACGACTTAGTTGTCGGACTCGCCTACAGTTGAGGGATATTTACTGTTTTTTCACCAGCAATGGTTAATCTGCGCAACCATCCCGCGTGGGGAGCGCCATTAATGAACCGATGAATAAGTCCCTCGATTGTTATTACCGCCAATTGGGTTGACCCCTTATGTGACCCCTGCTACAATCCCGGCGCTTCATTCCAACCCAAAGGAGAACCGATGCCGATCCAATTTGGAACCGACGGCTGGCGGGCGGTAATTTCTGACACCTTCACCTTCCAGAATCTTCGACAAGTGACCCAAGCCATCGCCGACGCGGTGGCCTCTGATGAATGGCTAAACAACTCGCATAGCGGTCCTAAGCCCGATCCACGAAGGATGGTCGTTGGTTTTGACACTCGGTTCCTCTCCGACCGCTACGCCGTAGAGGCTTCCCGGGTCTTGGCCGCTAACGGATACAAAGTTTATCTGACGTCAGCCGACATCCCCACGCCTGCCGTCTCCTACTCCGTACGACATCTAGGCGCGATCGCTGGTTTGATGATCACCGCCTCCCACAACGCACCACGATATAACGGTGTCAAACTTAAAGCCGCTTACGGAGGCTCCGCGGTGAGTGAGCAATGTCGCAGAGTGGAAGTTTATTTAAACGACAATGAGGCACGCGGGCGGGGCCCAAACTTGATGGACTATGAGCAGGCTCGAGATGTGGGCCTTATCGAACGCTTCAACCCCACTCCTTCCTATTACGACCACCTGAGAACACTGATCGACTTCGATGCTATCGCTGATAACCCGCAGCACTTAGTAGTCGACTCAATGTTTGGTTCAGGCCGAGGTCAGATCAAGGGTATCCTACAAGGTAGCGGTTGTGAGGTGGTCGAGGTACGAGGCGAGATGAATCCTGGTTTCGGTGGCATCCATCCCGA
>JAUVOZ010000084.1 GCA_030598885.1 Anaerolineae bacterium
AACCAGGCGGCGTTGGCGGAGCTGCTGGGCGTGCGGCAGCAAACAGTAAGCGAGTGGGAGACTGCCGTCTATACTCCCACACGAGCGCGCTCAAAACATTTGACAATGGTCGCTGACCGGGTAGGTTTTCCTTATGGTGAAGGTAAGCATGTAGCTAAAGTGGCAAGAAAAGTGGATATTGACAAGAAACCCGATACCGTGTAAAATGTCACTAACCCGAACATAGGTTCGGTCCCGGGTGGGAGCGCCTAGGGGTGGTCCGATGGCGAGTGTGCAAAGGGGGTTAGATGCACAATAAGGACGATAAACCTCGGGCGCTCTTTCTTTTCCCAGATGGCCAACTGCTTGGTGATGACCTAATCTGTTCAGGTGTTTTCTCTTCTGGATTGGAAGGAAAACCTTGCCCTTTCTCTAAGGGAGGAAGGATGCCTCCACCGCAGCCGATTGATGAAGCCAGCAAGCTGAAGTTGGGTCAATCTGGCGGGCTGGCTCCACCATGTGCGGTGGAATCTTTGGGTAATCTGGAGGCATGGCAAAGCGCTGGAGAAGTCCGCTACCCCGAAGAGTTGGGTTCGCTCGAGGTATATAAGTGCCGCCAGATGTTCTTGCTGGTGGTGCCGGGGTTGAAAGGTGATCAGTTGGAGGGAAAAGGAACCAGATCCTAATAGTAGAGGCTTCGTTAGAGGTATGGAAGGAAGAAGGTTCTTTATTTTAAATTATGATTGTTCGTGAAATAGGGTATTCCTTATTAAGTAGTTTGAGCGACTTTTAGAGGGTTTATCCTGTCCATTTATTGGACTGTAAGAAAAACCGATTTAGTTACACTAGCCGTAAACACTTACCTCAACCCGCATGTTTGAAACACTGAGTCCATTTCAACATACTCGGACATTAATTGAATGAAGGCGTCCAGCTTCTCTGGTTGACCGAGGCGGGTCTTGCCATGGGCGCGCTCAATGCTGTCGATAGTTTCCATAGTGTTATCTTTAACCAGCAATATCGGAACGTTGAGCATCTCAGCCTGTTGGATGATAAGCGGGCTGGGATGCAGGTTGCCAGTCAAGATCAATACCACAGTCGATGTCTCAAGTGCAGCGAGTTGGATATCGGTCCTGTCACCACCGGTGATCACGGCTTTGTTTTGGTAGCGGCGGAAGCGGGAGAGGGCGGCGTCGGCAGTCATGGCCCCTACGGTGAAAGTTTCAACCAATTGGTTAGGGTCCATATCCTCAGTTAGCACCTCCGCTTGCAACAAGTCGGTCAGTTCACCAACGCTGAGGGCTGAGAGACGGGGAACGCTAGGAAGGGCGCCAAGTACTTTGATGCCTTCTTTCTCGAGAAAGGGACATGCATACTCATCGACGAAGTCACGCGCCTCATCTGGAACCCGATTCAAGATCACACCACACAGCTGCTTGCCAAGTCGGAATTGGGCGGTGAGGGCGTCGTCTACCAGTCGCATCTCACTGCGATAACGAATGATCACCAACGCGGGTGCGCCAAGGATCTCTGCCACCCGCAGGTTGGAAAGTCCCATGGCGTAGCCCTCCCGGAGGCTAGCGCCGCCTTCCAGGAGCAGGATATCCTTTCCCTTCCCCGCAGCTTCAGCGGCCTGTTGAATCCTCTGCATGAGATCGTCTCCACTGAGGCCTTTCAAACGTTCTCTAAGTGTGGAAGGGGTGACGATTACGGGGGAGGCTTTGGTGGGATCTCCATCCAGGCCGAGAATGCTGTGGACGAAGACAGCATCTTCATCAGCGAGCTTTCCCTGTGGAGTTCGCCAGGGTTGAGTGCTCACCGGCTTGAGGTAACCAACTTTGTAGCCCTTAGATCCCATCTGCCGGCCGAGTGCTAAGCAGACAGCTGTCTTGCCTGAATATGGTTCAACAGAGGTGATATACAACGCTTTCATATGGTACTCCCGGTGGATTCAGATTGAGCTGCTGATCCTGCGTGCTGTTCGTGTGGTTTAAGTATTAATCGCATGTCTATGCTAATACCGCCATGACCATGCTCATAGACGACGAATGGGTTGATATCGAGTTCAGCGATCTCGGGGAAGTCGGTCACTAGTTGACCGATTCGGAGCAGCGCATCAATTAAAGTGGGCTTATCGACTGGTGGTTTTCCACGCACTCCGTCCAATAAGGCGTGGGCTCGGATCTCGCCTAACATCTCCTCCGCTTCTAGGCGGGAGAAGGGAGCTATGCGAAACGCCACGTCTTGAAGTGTTTCCACGTAGATGCCTCCCAAACCGAAAGTGACCAATGGGCCGAACTGAGGGTCACGGTTCATCCCGATAAGGACTTCTAAACCTGGAGGGACCATCTTCTGCACCAGGCATCCCCACAGCCGGGCTTCAGGTAGGTATCGTTTTGATCGATAGGTTATCAGGTCGAAGGCGTCTCGCACGTCGGTAGCATTCTGCAATCCCACTTTAACCCCGCCAACATCGGTTTTATGCAGGATGTCGGGTGAAGCGACCTTTAATACAACCGGATAGCCGATGCGATTAGCTATTTCCACTGCTTGGTCGTCGGTCTTGGCCAACTCTGAAGCGGGTATTTGCAGGCCATAGGCCGTCAGAATTGCGCGCGCTTCGGCGTCACCAATAGTGACCCGACCTTGAGAAAGAGCACCATCAAGAGTTTGGCGTACCAGGGTTTGGTCAACCACAAACTCTTCAAAGGTAGGTGTGGGTTCGGCTTTATAACGACGGTAGGTGCTCATACCTTTAAGCACCATCGCGGCGCGCTCGGGGTAGGCGAAGTTAGGCACATTATGTTTTTCGAGTATCTCTATGCCGGCTTTGACCTGCATTTCGCCCATGAAGCAGGCCAGCACCGGCAAGTCAACCTTGCCAGCGACCTCAGTTACGACCTTAGCTGTCTCAGCTATATCGGTCAAGGCTTGGGGAGCGAGAATGACCAATATGCCGTCGACGTGGGGGTCGGCAGCAATATGTTCGAGGGCGAAACGGTAGCGGTCGGAGCGCGCATCGCCGAGCACATCAACTGGGTTGGCTGCACTGGCGGCGTCAGGAAGGAATTGCTCCAGAGCTCGGATACACTCAGGATCGAAGCGAGCCAGACGCAGTCCGGCACGCTCGAGTGCATCGGTAGCCAGTATGCCCGGGCCACCGGCGTTGGTAACGATGGCAATGCGATCACCCTCGAGGGATGGCAGATAACCAAAGGCACGCGCGTAATCGAATAGATCCTGCAATGAGTTCGCGCGTAACACGCCCGCTTGGCGGAAGGCGGCGTGGTAGGCTTGTTCTGAGCCTGCTAACGAACCGGTGTGAGAGCTAACCGCTCGAGAGCCAGCCTTGGTTATGCCCGATTTTAAAGCTACGATCGGTTTCTTCTTCGACACTTGACGGGCAACATTGATGAACTCCTGTCCGTCTGGCAGTCCCTCGATGTAGCATAGTATCACCCGTGAATGAGGGTCATCTGACCATGTGCGGAGTAGATCTGTCTCGCTCACATCAGCCTTGTTGCCCAGCGAGACAAACTTACTCAAACCCAGCCTGCCAGCTTTAGCCCAGTCAAGGATAGCCGTCCCCAGCCCACCAGATTGCGACATGAACGCCATCGGTCCACCGGGAGGTAACCCAGCGGAGAACGAGGCGTTTAGTGGCGTATTAGTGTCGATCACTCCCAGGCAATTAGGCCCAATCAGGCGGATATTATACTGTTCGGCGATCTCGACCAACTCAAGCTCGCGTTGTAGGCCTTCCATGCCGGACTCACGGAAGCCAGCGCTGATCACGATGGCTGCTGGGATGTTTTTTTCCCCACAAGTACGCAGTGCATCCGGTACGAGAGGATAGGGGATGACGATCACCGCCAGGTCGATTGGGTCGTGAACCTCGGTGACAGAAGGGTAGGCGGGGAGTCCCAGGATGGCCTTGGCTTTTGGGTTAATTGGGTAGACCTTACGGTTGTCAGTAAGGAAACCGCCATTAACCAGGTTATCGAGTACGGCATGTCCCAGTTTATGGGGCTTGGTAGAGGCGCCAATCACGGCGACCGATCGTGGAGTGAAGAATGCATCAAGCGACACCGGTGATACTCCAGAAGCGAGGATAGTGTACCATCAAAGGATTTGGATATTAATGGATGATGATCACTCGTTCTCCACCCAATAAGAATAGCTGACTTTTGTGAAAGATTGTAGTTCCTGCTGGTGAAGCCGCTTGATTAAGCGGCGGATCCGTAAGCGGCAATGGGAGCATAGGTGAACCGGTGAAAGGGGCAGGGACCTAAGCGCTTAAGGGCGGCGCGATGCTCGGCCGTACCATAGCCTTTATGTCTAGCAAAGCCATATCCTGGGAAGCTGGCATCCAGGGTCACCATGGCTTGATCGCGTGTGACCTTGGCGATCACCGAGGCGGCGGAGATGGACAGTACTCGTGAGTCGCCACGAGTCAGCGCTGTTTGGGGAAGTGCCACCTCAGGCAAACGTAGGTGGTCGATCAATAGATGCTCGGGCGGCTCGCATAGATCGGCCAAAGCTCGTTTCATCGCTTCACGTGTGGCAGGGATTAGACCTAGACGATCGACTTCATCTGCAGAGGCCACCCCAAGGCCGACGGTAAGCGCAACCTGATGGATACGCGACGCCCAGGTCTCTCGTTGAATTGGGGTCATCTGCTTTGAGTCGCGCACACCCTCGAGCGACCATACCAAATTGAACCGTTCGAGGGGGAGGATCACCGCGGCCGCTATTACTGGACCGGCCCATGCGCCGCGCCCGGCCTCATCCAGGCCTGCGATACGAACACAGTCGTCGCGTAGCAGCTCGAACTCAAAGGTTAAATCTGGTCGACACTGCACTTCATGCGGGTGGACCATATAGTCCTCTACGCCAGTTGACGCGAATGCGGAGAAGATCACTGAACATCGCCAGGGTGTCACGGAGAAGGCGGACTCGGCTGCCAGGGATGTAGTACCAGGGAATCGGAACCTCAACTATCTTATATCCTCGCTTCAATGCGATGAACAGCACTTCAACGTCAAAGGTCCATCCGTCTAGGATTTGTGTATTAAAAAGGTCCTCAGCCACAATGGCCTGGAAACACTTGAAACCGCACTGGGTATCTTGGATCTCGGGAACGGTCAGAGTGCGTACCAGCAGATTGAAAACCCGACCAATCCAATGCCGGTAGAGTGGCTCACCGTAACGAACTGCACCTGGTACCTCGCGCGAGGCAATGGCAATTTCACAATCCTGTAATTGGGGTGGGATGAAGCGGTTGACCTCCTCGATGGGCATGGAGAGGTCGGCGTCGCAGATGAAGCGATAGTCCCCCTTGGCTTCGAGCATACCGCGTCGAACAGCCAAGCCTTTACCGGCTTTGGGCTCACGCAGAAGGTGGAGGTTGGGGTAGCGTTCGGTGAAGCCGAGGGCGATTTCTGCTGTGCGGTCCCGGCTGCCGTTCTCGACCACCAGGACTTCAGCTTGGTAGGGTTGGTGTTGTAAGAACGAGAGGATCTCTTTCAGACTACCTGGTAGGCGGTGTTCTTCGTTATGGGCGGGAATAATGATCGATAGCAGTGGGGCCACGCCGTTCATCATCAGTCAGGTTGGGTTAATATAGTCAGGCGTATATCGTATTGCGTATGATTATCATGGCGAAGATGATGATTATCACCAACTCAAAGAAGAGCATCACCGCAAGCAGGATCCATTGACGCCTGGAGATGGGCAGTGTGCTCAATCTATGGACCGCCTGGGCAGGAAGAGCCATTGGTTCGGGTTCAGATGTGAACGTCTCCTTCTCCTCCACGAACTCAGTTCGAGCTACCTCTGGTTCTGCCTCAGGTTCTGGTGTAGGCTCTGGCTCGGGAAGTTTTGGGTTGACGAGGGAATCGGTCAAGATATTAATGTCTTCCTGATCCATAATTGGCTGGAATTCTTGTAGGTTAGCTGCAAAATAGTCAATGGCATCCGCCTGCACAATGCGGACCCTAGGGCGAGCACTATCTACGTGGGTGCGGGGATTGGTGAGCATGAGCACCGCTTCGACTTCTGGTAGCGGATAACCCTGTTCTTGCAGGTAACGGTGTACCAATTGGGCGTTATTCAGTGTGCGGGTCTGCAGGTTGGGATTGCTTCGCTTGAACCGACGACCACGACTATCGAATTTAAGCCATTCCTCTCCCTTGGCACGAAAGACACCTTTGATCGGGCTGGGCTCTAGCACCCGTACACCTTGTGGGCTGAGTAAGATCATCTGCACGATGGTTGTGGTCCCAGGGATGATTACATTGAGCAGCAGTGTATGTTCTTTGCCCAGGCTCTTTTCTAATCTTTGGGTAGTGAACTCCTGGGATTGCATCCAGCTATACCACTTCATCCCATGTTGAAGTGTGCCCCGGATTCGGTTCTCCAGATTGATGACACCTTCCTCGTCGCGGAATTCAGAATGATCAATGACTTTCATGGTGGCTCCCGTCGGAGTTACTGTCGGAGATCGCTGTCCCGTTTGTGTGACGACCGATTACTACTCGAACCGGTCATTTAGGCGAAAGCGGACAATTACATCCGACCAAGTCGGGTGAAGTCGAGCTCAAGCTATTGTAAGTACAATTCCATTATAAATCAGTCGTACCTGGGGACAAGTCGGGCGGACAGAATATTTATCTACAGCTATAATCGATAGGTAGAGGTTTAGGTAGAGGTTGCTGAAGATTACGGAATTGTATTCTGTTCCTTTGGATAGCGGTCAAGCTAGCCTCGACATTCCCCTTTCCGGTAATTTGGATGTAGAGGATAATGCGCTCACAGTGATAGCTGGCGAACGGTTTGAGGTGGTATGTTTGGCTGGATTATGGTTGGTAATGCGTTCAGTGGTACATGAGATTAGTTGACTCGACTTGGTACAGCTTGTACACTAACGCCGTCTGGTTAAGGAGGAGATCATGACATCCTCATTATTTCAATTAATTGTGCGCACTGGTCCGAATCCCGGCATGGTATTCGAACTTGCCAAAGACGTGACCCTGTTTGGGCGGGATGTCACCAGCGATATTGTGCTTGGGGATTCAGAAGTTTCACGTCAGCATGCCCGCATCACACACACGGCTGGAGGTTACGTGCTGGAAGATCTTGGATCGACGAACAGCACGTTTGTCAATGGCGAGCGGTTGATGGCGCCTCAGGTATTGAACCCAGGTGATTTAATTGGGTTTGGCGAGAACGTGACCTTGACCTTTGACGCTGTGTCACCGGATGCTGCAGCGACGATAGCCAGTCATGTAGCGTCTCCCCAACAGCCTGCTCCGCAAGCTCCGGCTGCCGCCCCTGCACCACATGTAGTAACTCCAACCCCCGCCACACCTGCAGAGCGTCCGGCTCGGAGGGGTTGTCTCCCGTTAGCACTGGCCGGAGGTGGATGTCTGATCTTGATCATTGTCTGCGGTGCTGTCCTCTGGTTCATGGATGTAAATTATCCAGACATCCTATACGCGCCACTCCGGATTTTCGGATTCTATTAGAGATCGCGCTGAATAATACCCACGCACGAGCAAGGGAACATACTCCACTTTCCTGCTGCCAGAGGCCTTAAATAGTAGCCTCATCAGGCCGTAAAGGCGTACGCCGGACTATGGTTCGGAGGTGATCAACAATCACCCCGGTTCATCATCACCGCAAGGTGACTACTCAGCCTACCCTCCCGCAGGTTATTTCTGAGAGCATTTATTGGTTTGAATATCCGGTCGAGACGCGATTCTATGTCAAAACGATATCTAAACATGCGGGAGGGTGAATAGTTATACCTCAAGGGTACACGAGATAGCTGTTATCTGATCTCATTTGCCAGTAAAATTCGGGGTGGAGGTCGTAATGTGGAGACGACTAACCACCCTTTTGCTTCTTCTTCTGGTAACAACGGTCTATGCTTCATTGAACGGTTGCTCGAAGGCAACCGTTTCCCCGACGATTGAGACCCCGGCACCGGAATCCGCTGCCATCACAGTTGAGAAAACGGCAGCAGTCCCCACTGATGTTCAAGTTGATATTTATGCAGAAGCCCGCAACCGCTTAGTAGAGCAGGGGATTATTGGCTATGGGATCGACGATCCTCTGGTAATTGACGCGATGCGGCGGACACCGCGCCACCTCTTCGTACCCGAGGACTATCTTGATATGGCGTACGAAAATCACCCCCTGCCAATCGGTTACGGGCAGACAATATCCCAGCCCTACATCGTAGCGCTGATGACGCAGGAATTGGGGGTTGGGGAGGGCGATCGGGTGCTGGAGATCGGCACCGGATCAGGCTATCAGGCGGCAGTGCTGGCGGAGTTGGGGGTGGAGGTATACACGATAGAGATCATTGGACCCTTGGCGGAAGCGGCTAGCGAACGTTTGGAGCGGTTGGGCTATGAGAATGTGCATGTACGCCACGCGGATGGCTACTTCGGCTGGGAGGAGG
>JAUVOZ010000042.1 GCA_030598885.1 Anaerolineae bacterium
GAGGAAGAAGCTCAATTGCCGGATGAAGCTGAGGAAGAAGCTCAATTGCCGGATGAAGCTGAGGAAGAAGCTCAATTGCCGGATGAAGCTGAGGAAGAAAATCAATTGCCGGATGAAGCTGAGGAAGAAAATCAATTGCCGGATGAAGCTGAGGAAGAAAATCAAGGTGAAACCCAAGATTCGAGCGATTCTGGTGTGAGCGAAGTAGAGGAAGATGCAAAGGAAGACGGGGAATGACCATCTCAATCGAGTTGATCAAAGAACTCCGCCAGAAAACGGGATCTGGGGTGCTTGCTTGTCGAGAGGTGCTTAAAGAATGCGGTGGCGACCTTGAACAAGCGGCCATTTTGTTGCGTGAGAGAGGTATGGCTGCTGTTGCCAAGCGAGTCGATCGTGAAACACATAACGGAGTATTGGATTTATATAACCATGGTGAAGGGCGTGTGGGTGTGATGGTGGAGGTTAATTGTGAAACGGATTTCGTCGCACGTACGGAAGTATTTCGGAACTTGGCTCATGATATCGCGCTACAGATCGCAGCCAATTCCCCACGTTGGATCCAAGCGGTGGATGTGCCGGAGGCAGTGATCGAGGAGGAGCGCCAGAAAGCCCGTAGGTGGGCACAGGAGGACGGTAAGCCGGAAAATGTCATTGATCGTATAGTAGATGGCCGACTGAAGAAATTTCTTGATGATAATTGCCTTCTACGTCAGACGTACATTCGCGATGATAAGCAGACGATCGAAGAATTGCTCAATGAGACGATCGTTTCCACCGGCGAAAACATCAGTATCCGACGCTTTGAGCGCTGGACAGTGGGAGAGGAGCTTGAGTAACGTCTTCGGGCCAATTGGGTGTTGGCCCGATTTCTTACCAACCGGAGATAGGAGGTCATCATAGAGGGCACGACGAAAGAACCAGTTTATCGCCGCATCCTACTCAAGCTTGGAGGGGAGGCTCTCGCTGGTCCTCAGGGAACGGGGATTGATCCCCAACAGGCCGATGACCTGGCGGCGGAGATACAGCGGGTCCGAGCTATGGGTGTGCAGGTCGCTATTGTTATCGGCGCCGGAAACCTATGGCGGGGTCGGGATGGAATTGCCCGAGGTATGGATCGCGCCACCGCAGACTATATGGGTATGTTGGGGACGGTGATGAACTCGATGGCGCTCATGGATGCGCTTGAGCGTTCGGGAATCGTCACCCGAGTTATGTCGGCGGTGGAGATGCGAGCTGTGGCTGAACCGTATATTCGCCGGAGAGCGATACGTCATCTGGAGAAGGGTCGGGTGGTGATTCTCGGTGGAGGCACAGGTAATCCCTACTTTTCCACTGATACCGCCGCAGCTTTACGGGCGATGGAGATCGAAGCCGACATCGTGATTAAAGCCACCAAAGTAGATGGTGTGTACGACACCGATCCAGAGCAGGATCCGAATGCCAAACGCTTCGATCATTTGACTTATATCGATGCGCTCAATCGTCGATTGCAGATTATGGATAGCACAGCCATATCTCTCTGTATGGATAACAACCTGCCGATTATCGTGATGGACATGCGGCAAATGGATAGCCTGATCAAGTTGGTGATCGGGGAACAGGTGGGAACAATCATCTCTGACTGATGATTTGAATTGGACTGCATGTGACCTAGGGTTTTCTATCATCCTTGTGTTTGCCCATAAGAGATTGACCAATCTGAGAATAGCTGGCTTCGTGCAGGGGAAATTGTGTGTTGGACTTATGGTGGGGGAGTGGCATCGCATTTTCCAATGTTTTGCGTTATCCTATAAGGGTAGCTTCTTAGTAACTAGAGATCATGCCTGAGGAGTATCCTTATGTTTAAAGATGCTCTGGTCGAGGCCGAATCCCGCATGAAAGGCGCGGTTCGCTCGTTCGAATATGACTTGGCCACAATCCGCACAGGTCGCGCTTCCCCAGCGCTGGTTGAGCGGTTGTCAGTGGAATATTATGGAAATCCGACACCATTAATGCAGCTGGCAACTATCTCAGCACCTGAGCCTCGTTTGTTAACTATCCGACCGTTCGATCCAGGGAGCCTGAAAGGGATTGAACGAGCTATCCTAGTCTCCGACCTGGGCTTGACCCCAAACAATGATGGAAAAATGATCCGTCTTAGTATTCCTCCCCTGACTGAAGAGCGTCGCCACGATCTGGTACGAGTAGTGCGTAGCCGGACCGAGGAAGCAAGGGTTGCGGTGCGTAATGTACGCCGGGATGTGTTAAACGACATGCGGGAGTTCGAGCGGGAGAAGCTGATTTCGGAGGATGAACTAAAACGCGGTGGGAACGACCTCCAAAAGGTGACTGATCGCTATATCGATCAAATAAATAAAATTTGTCAGAGAAAAGAAACTGAGGTCCTCGAGGTCTAACGCAACCTCACATAGCATGACTGACGTGAAACCACTTAAGTTGCCGGATAAGGTTCCGACGCATATTGCTATTATCATGGATGGGAACGGCCGTTGGGCGCGGGCTCGTAGCCTACCACGTCTAGCGGGACATCGCGCGGGGGTCGATAATCTGCGTCGTGTGCTCGAAGCCTGTGTCGAATTCGGTATCCAATATTTGACGATCTATGCTTTCTCTACTGAAAACTGGAATCGTCCGGTGGACGAAGTTCGTGGATTGATGAATATCCTGGAGGAGGTCATCGACCGCGAGCTGCAGAAGTTGAATGAAAAGGGCGTACAGTTACGGCATATTGGTCGGTTGGAACGTTTACGTCCGGAGCTACAAGAAAAAGTCCGTCACGCCATCGAGTTGACCCGGAATAACCAGAAGTTGGTGCTCAATATCGCTTGGAACTATGGTGGACGTGCCGAGATCGTAGATGCCATCCAGCAGATTGTGGCTGACGGCATATCACCGGACGAGGTTGAAGAAGACCTGGTAAGTCGCTATCTCTACACTGCTGGTTGTCCAGACCCTGATCTTATTATCCGAACTGCTGGAGAGTTGCGAGCAAGCAATTTTCTGATCTGGCAGGGCGCGTATTCCGAGTGGTACATCGCTTCCACATATTGGCCTGAATTCGACCGAGAGGAGCTTTTCAAGGCGCTGTGCGAATATGCAAGCCGTGAGCGTCGTTTCGGTCGTGTTCCCGGGTCCGTATCTCCAGAGTAATATGCTGCGCGAGCGCATCGTCGTCATTATCTTTCTCCTGCCGTTCATACTTTGGGTGCTGGTTGACGGCAATTGGCTATTCTTAGTCGCAATCATAACTTTACTGAGTTTAGCTGCGGCTGAATATGGGCTAATGTTTCGTCGTCATGGTCTGCGACCCGCGCTTCCCTTACTTGTCCTTGGAGTAATTGCTCTCAGTATCTCTCGGTTCCTGCATGGCTTTGAGCATATGCCGTTCCTGCTAACCGTTCTCTGTCTAGCAACTCTCATTTGGCACTTGGTAGACTATGAACAAGGAGCACTCCGCTCTGGTACCGACTTCGCGGTCAGTGTGACCGGCATCATCTACCTGGGCTGGGTCGGGTCATACCTGATTTCTTTGCGACATTTACCTGAAGGTGAGTGGTGGATTCTCGTTGCTTTGCCCTCGATATGGCTCGCTGACGGTGCGGCTTATCTGGTTGGTCGGGCGATCGGTCATCATCCGCTTACCAGACGGTTAAGTCCCAATAAGACCTGGGAGGGTTACATTGCAGGCATTATATGCGGAGCGCTTGGAACGGCGGGGTTGGCGATGTTGTGGCGGATTGGTGCGGGGTTTCCATCAACTTTATCTGCTACGCGTGGTTTGATCGTGGGAGCAACGATCAGCACTCTTGCGCCCTTGGGTGATCTGGGAATCAGCATGATCAAACGTGAAATTCAGGTCAAAGACACCGGCTCTCTGATTCCTGGTCACGGCGGTGTCCTCGATCGTCTGGATTCCTGGTTGTGGGCTGGAGCAATCGGATTTTATTTAGTCTCTTGGCTCATAACATAACTTACTTGCTCTCGGATCTAAAACTGATGGAGAGGATGAATGAGAGAAAAACCTTCTAGAAACTTAGCGCTTGATCTAACACGGGTGACAGAAGCGGCCGCACTGGCGGCGGCCAGGTATATGGGGCGGGGCGATAGAAAAGAAGGAGATCAAGCTGCGGTCGACGCCATGCGCCTGGTTCTAAACACAATCGAAATGGACGGAGTGGTTGTCATTGGAGAGGGAGAGAAGGATGAGGCTCCCATGCTTTACAATGGCGAGCGGCTTGGTACTGGAGAACCGCCGCAGGTGGACATTGCGGTTGATCCGATCGATGGCACTCGTCTCTTGGCGCTGGGGAGAACCAACTCGATCTCTACCGTGGCAATCGCCGAGCGTGGATCGATGTTCGATCCTGGTCCGATTGTTTACATGCATAAGATGGCTGTCGGTCTTGAGGCCAAGGGTAAAATCGACCTTGATGCACCTGTAACCGATAATTTAAAAGCTGTAGCTCGCGCCAAAAGTGCTGACGTGGATGATTTGACGGTAATTATCCTCGATCGACCGCGCCATCGGGATATTATCGAGCAGGTTCGCCAAGCTGGGGCTCGAATCCGCCTGATCACCGATGGCGACGTGGCTGGCGCCCTGATGACTGCTTGGCCTGAGTCAGGAATCGATATGTTGATCGGCGTTGGCGGTACCCCGGAGGGTGTCCTAGCTGCTTGTGCCCTCAAGTGTATGGGAGGCGAGATCCAAGGTCGCCTTTATCCTCGGAACGAGGAGGAAGCCTCCCTGGCGAAAGAGTTGGGATATGACCTGGAGAAGGTGCTGTCCATCGACGACCTAGTTCGAAGCGAAGATGTGTTCTTTTCCATCACCGGGATTACTGATGGTGAGTTGGTCGATGGGGTTAAATATTTCGGAGAAGGCGCTCGAACCCATAGCCTAGTGATGAGGGCTCGTTCAGGAACAGTGCGCGAGATCATTGCCACTCATCGCTGGGAAAAACTGATGACCTTCAGCGAGATCCGTTACGACAGAATCGGATAAGCATTCAATATTATGCGCATTCTTGATGGTACTACTTTTATGCCCAGTAGGATATACTTACTAATCAAGTGGCTTGCAGGCTCTATGGCGGCATGCTATAATGAAGCATCCAGAAAATTTGGTTGTCCTCGGACAGCCTCCCCATTGCCAAATCCAGACTTGACTATTGCGTAAACCTCTTTTGCTGAGCCGCGGTTTATTGACCGTATGAGATTTTGAGAAGGGCGGCTGACACCGCCCGAGATCGTGTTTGAATTCCCTCGGGGGAGTTTTCTAATGAATATTGCACAATTAGAAGAAATGACACTCTCTGATTTGCGCGCCATGTCCAAAGATCTGGAAATCCCTGGCGCCAGTCGGATGAAGAAAGATGACTTGATCTTGCAAATTATGCAGGCTGATGCTGAACGGCGAGGCTTGGAATTGCGAGGTGGTGTTCTCGATATCGTGAATGATGGAATGGGATTTCTACGCGCCGATCACTATTTACCGGGACCAAACGACATCTACGTTTCGCAGTCGCAAATCCGGCGTTTTAGCTTGCGCACAGGAGATATGGTCATCGGCCAAGTCAGGCCACCAAAGGAGACAGAAAAATATTTCGGTTTGTTGAGAGTTGAATCGATCAACGGTATGGACCCAGATGAGACCTGGAAGAGACCAACATTTGAGAGCCTAACGCCGATTTTCCCTGAAAAGCGTTTTGACTTGGAGACCGACCGTCACACGCTAGCCACACGGATGCTTAACCTGATTGCCCCTATAGGCTACGGTCAGCGCGGTTTGATCGTTTCGCCCCCTAAGGCGGGTAAAACAACCGTCCTGAAACAGATCGCCAATGCAATTTCGACTAACTATCATCAGGTGCACCTAATGGTAGCGTTGATTGGTGAGCGACCGGAAGAGGTGACTGACATGGATCGCTCGGTGGATGCTGAGGTGATCGCGGCCACTTTCGACGAGCCGGTTACTTCTCACGTACGGGTGGCCGAGATGGCACTGGCGCGAGCTAAACGGTTAGTCGAGTGCGGTCGAGAAGTGGTGATCTTGATGGATTCGATCACCCGGCTAGCCCGCGCCTACAACCTGATGGTCGCCCCTTCGGGACGTACCCTGTCGGGAGGGTTGGATCCGGCAGCGTTATATCCCCCTAAACGTTTCTTCGGTGCGGCTCGCAACATTGAGGATGGGGGCTCGCTTACGATCATCGCCACCTGCCTGGTTGATACCGGCTCACGGATGGATGATGTGGTTTACGAGGAGTTCAAGGGTACTGGCAATATGGAACTCCATCTTTCACGTCGTCTTCAAGAGCGACGGATCTTCCCCGCCTTCGATATCGATCGCTCATCCACTCGGCGGGAGGAGTTGCTTTTAGGGCCCGACATCACTCAGCGAGTGTGGCTGATACGACGGATGTTCTCCCACATGATAACCCCACCACCCAATGGCGCTGGTATGGACATAACCAATGCAACTGAGGCCATCATCCAGCGAATATCTCATACGGAAAACAACCTCGAATTCCTCGAAACGTTGACTGATGAAGCCTTCTGAGGCAACCGTTTCATCGATCAACATTTGGGGACGACGGATCGCACCCCTATTATTTGGTCTTACAGGATTACTGGCGGCTTCATGGGCTGTCTGGCTAAATTTTAGCGTTACGGCAGTCGCTTCAAACCCCACACAAGTCCCGACACAAGTGCAAGTTCCCATCGACATGGAGGATCTACTTCCCAGCTATCTTCCCTTTGATGACCGCAATCTCATCTCGCGACAGGTGGATATCTATACCCAGATTCCTCACCGATTGCGCGTTGAAGTCTTGCGCTACACAGTACAAAAAGGTGACGCTATCTTTGGGATCGCGGACAAGTTCGACCTGGAACCAGAGACTCTACTATGGGGCAACTACGATGTTTTAAATGACGACCCTCACCTGCTCCGACCGGGTCAGGAACTTAACATCCTTCCAGTAGATGGGACATATTATCAGTGGCAGTCTGGCGATAGTATAGAAGCCGTAGCTCACTCCTTTGGTGTGGAACCGGAACAGATACTCGAATGGCCTGGCAATGGTATTAACCTGATTGATCCGGTAATCGAGCCGGAGAGTTGGTTGGTGGTTCCGGGAGGGAGGCGGGCACTACGTCAGTGGTTGGTTCCCACTATCGCTCGCGGTCAAGCGGGTGTGGGTGCGGCCTTAGGACCTGGCGGTTGTACCGGCGATTATTCGGGGGGAGCAGTCGGGACCGGTGGTTTCATTTGGCCGGCTGCCAATCATTATATCTCTGGCAATAACTATTGGTCGGGTCACCTGGCGATTGACATCGCCGCTGGACTTGGAACGCCGATTTGGGCTGCCGACAGCGGAGTGATTGTATTTGCCGGATGGTCCACTGTTGGCTATGGCTATATGGTCATGCTTGACCATGGTAACGGTTGGCAGACTCTGTACGGCCATCTCAGTCAAGTCAATGTTGCCTGTGGGCAAAGCGTCGGACAGGGGCAGCGTATTGGGCTTGCAGGCTCAACCGGAAATTCCACCGGCCCGCATTTACATTTTGAGACTCGATTCGAAGGTGGGTTCGTCAACCCCTGGTATGTCCTGCCATAAGTAGACATAATTGATGACCTTGACGACCTCCAGGGCGGTTGATATGATCAGATCCGATCAGGAGATGAAGGCATATGCCTGAGCTCAAAAAAGAGCCCGGGTCTGAGGTGGCGCAGCCGAGCAGAAAGCGCTCCCACCCCCGACATCCGGGTGAGGTCTGGTTGAAAATCACTCGCTTGATGTTCCGGGGGCCGATCTTGCGTTTCGCGGGTCACCTGGCGTTGCTATCAGTGATCGCCCTAGGCGTTTGGGCGGCTCGTATGGGGTTGGACACGCTGCCGGTAAACGCTGCTCGCCAGATGGAAAGGAGCGTGGGGACACCGGAACCTTCGGCAACGACAATTCCGGTGATCGGACTCGACGATCTACCACCGTACGCTGAAGGAACGATTAACAAGAGGGGTATCTCTCGCAATATAGATGTCCGAACGGTATTCCCTACTCGACCTCGGTTGGAGATAATAAGCTATGTCGTGCAGCAGGGGGACACTCTGTTCGGCATTGCTGAGAAGTTCGGCATAGAACCAGAGACTGTACTGTGGGGCAACTTCGACGTCTTACAAGATGATCCCCACCGGCTGCGACCCGGTCAAGAGCTGAATATCCCGCCTGTAGATGGTACTTTGCACGTTTGGCATGCGGGGGATGGGTTGAACGGTGTGGCAGACTTCTTCGGTGTTGACGCTCAGGAAATAATTGATTGGCCGGGCAACAATCTTAATCCAGATTTGAACATGTCAAACCCGCCGATCGAACCGGGGACGTTTGTAATGGTTCCTGGGGGTTATCGTGAAATTGTGACCTGGAGCGCTCCACGCATCTACCGCAGCAACCCGGCAGCGGCTAGGATTCTCGGTCCGGGCGCCTGCGGCTCGGTTTACGACGGTCCGGTCGGCACCGGTGTCTTCATCTGGCCTACTCCGTTGCGTTACCTTTCCGGCTATGACTATAGCTCGATCCATCCGGCGATCGACATCGCCGGCAATACCGGTCATAGCATTTTCGCCTCCGATAGCGGGGTCGTGGTCTACTCGGGATGGAACGATTGGGGTTACGGTTTAGTAATTGTTCTCGACCACGGTGGCGGATGGCAGACGCTTTATGCCCATCTGAGCCAGATCAACATGGTCTGTGGACAGGCAGTATTCCAAGGTAATGTGATCGGCTTGATGGGTAGTACCGGCAACAGCTCTGGTTCGCACCTACACTTCGAGATGATGCACGACCAGTATGGCAAGGTTAACCCTTGGAATTTCCTACCTTAGTCGGCATGGATAAGATATCTATATTCTTCCTGGTTTAATGATTGAATTTGTGTCTAAACTAGGTGGATTACTCAGCACCCAGCTGCGGGTTTTTCTCGTATTGTATCTATCTACGTGTTCATCTCGGTTTTCGATTTAGTATCTTATTGGAACAAAATAAAACTTGATTATAAGTATTCCCTTTGAGGGGGTTTGTATCCCCACATCAATAGCATCACTCCAGCTCCCAGGAATGCGCAGATGATCCAAAAAATAAAACCTGCATTCCATCCTGCCAGATCTACTAATAAACCTGTACCGAAGCTCTGGAAGCCGGCACCTATGTAACCCCAACCATCAATAAAACCTGTCGCCGAAGATGCAGCCTTGCGCGTTCCAAAGTCCATCGGCGCGGCAGCAACGATCAAGACATGAGCACCGAAGACGGAAAAACCGATCGCCGCCAGTGTGAATAGCCCCAAAATCCACTGATCTACCGGGATGAGGAACCGATAAACCCAAGCCAAAACACCAGCTAATAACAGGCTGATCGTGCCTATAGGAGCCCGGCGAGACTGGAACCAGCGGTCTGTAGCCCAACCGGCGAACACCGCCCCCAGGGCGCCAGCAAGAGGGAAAATTACTGATGAATAAGCAGCTTTATCAATTGCCGCTCCTTGGGTCTCGAAGAGATAGGTTGGAGCCCATGTCAAAAAACCATAGCGGACAATGTTCACGAAGAATAATGCTCCGCCCATCATCCAAATCCGACTATTTCCAAAGCTGCTTGTCAGAGTATAGCGAAGTCCCAAGTATGTATCTTCGGGTCTATCCCTAGTCTTTTCTGAAGGGGATGCTTCTTCCTCAAGCTCCTCCAATGTTGGTAAATCCGCACTCTCGGGCGAGTTCCTTGCTCTGAGATACCAGTGGGCGCCAGAGATGAGCAATAGAGCGCATGGGATATAGAATGTAACCCGCCAACCGAATCGAGCAGCGATAAACCCCGCCAACGTCACCGAAATAGCTCCGCCAAGGATGTAACTGGTGCCCAACCAGCCGGACATCTTTCCTCGTACTCGGGGGTGGAACCAATTGGCTAATGTTTTTACAATTGGCGCCCAACCCATAGATTGTGCATACCCGTTGATGCCCCAGATCAGGATCATCACCCCTATCGCCTGACTGAAGCCGAATAATAGGTTCATTAGAGCCGAGATCGTGATACCAATAGTGATCATCACCCGGGCGCCTAGCCTATCACCTAATTGGCCGTTGATAAATTGCCCGATGGCATAAGCCCAGAAAAGAGCAGTTCCAACTGCCCCTACGTCAGCACGCGTCCATCCGAAGTCAGCCATAATCCCCGGCAACGCGACCGAGAAATTCACCCGCCCCAGGTAGAAGGAGGCGTATGTAATCCAGAGAAGTAAAAAGATACGGCGTTGCCAGTCGGTGAATATCTTGGCCTGTTGGTCAGATCCTGGCTTTGGTATAGAAAAGGTTTCTTGGGTCATGTTTGAATATCCTTCGATTGATCCAAAGATTTTATCTTTGTTCGTCTTAGAGGTCCAATCGTTCCCTTGCCCGGGCCAGATCCTGGGTTGTGTCCAACTCCGCCCAATTAGCCCAGATGTCCACAGGTTTGGTATCGATGCCAAGGTTGATTAGTTCTTGAAGCATATCGGTTAGGTAAGCCATCCGAATGTTCGGTGCATGATGGAAGGGACGAGTCAGGTATTGTTCGCGAATCTCAAGGTAATGATCACGCATTAATCTCGCTGTCTCACGGTTGAATTTGGCTAATCCGATGAATTCTCCATAGACACCTTCGGAGGGCAAGTGTTTACCGATTTCAGTAATCTGTCCGTTCTTAACAACGACTTTCTCCGCTTGCGACTCCGGGTGCTGAGTCCGTCCCACATAACGCTGCCGCCATCCCTGGTCAATAACTAGTGCAACATCGGCATCGCAAGTTATGACCTGCTTCACCAAATCACGCGAGAAAATAATGTCGGAGTAGGAAACTACTAAAGTTGTATCCATTTCCGGTGCGGCGTACATGAGTGACTCTAGAATATTGTTATTTTCCCATTCGGTATTGTTATAGAACCGTAGATGTGGATAAGCCTGTTCAACCTTTTCTATATGGTAACCGCCGACGAAGATAATGTCATTAATTCCGGCATACGCGATCGCATTCAGTATGTAATCCAATACGCGCTGATCTTGAACTCCGTCAATCAAACATTTAGGAAAACTTTCGGTTTCGGGCATCATCCGGATTCCACGACCTGCCCCAATAATAATTGCTTTCATACGATGCATTATCCTTTCAATCGTCCGCGATAGATGTCCATGATGTAATTGGCACCAATTTGGGATGATTTTCCAAAGTTATAGATGTTCCTTCTGCGTGCATTTACGATCTTATCCTTGTACTTTTCCCGATTCGTCAGGAAATCCGAGACGATTAACGCGGTGTTTGGAACATCTTCTATGTTTATGACCTGACCGATTTGATCGCGAAGTGAGACCTCAATTGGTTCAATCTCAAGTTTTTCATACTCATGGTTATGGACCTTTCTTGGTAGATCAATAAATAATATCGGCCGCTCTGTGCCGAAGGCGTACTCTAGGGTAACACCTGACCAGTCACTAATGAGGACATCCGCTTGGTGGAGATACTTTTCCGAAGCGGATTCAGTGTCGATTTGGAAGTTTTCATGTGATCCAAATTCATTTTCAAGCGCGACCAATTGTTCCGGTTTTTTCGCAATTGTCATTGGGTGTGGTCGTAATACGACATCATAACCTGCATCGAGCAAGGTGGAGATTAATTCACTGGCGCAGACCTCGATAATGTTTGAAACATGCCAGCCCGGTGCAATGAGAATGCAATTCCTCTGTCCTGCTTCTAAGGTGGGATCGTTGAGAAAACTTTGATGATCGTTATAGATCTTCTCAACCCGGTAATAACCGACCTCAAGCAGGCGTTTTGGTTTAAGACCGTACTCTTCTTCGGTGCGCCGGATTTCTTCGAGATGGTAGGGACCGACACATAAGATTGTGTCGTAGTGATCAAATGCACCGAGGCGATAGATCATGTGGGTACTCATCATGGAATGAAAGACATACACATGATTTGTATCGTAAATCGATCTCTTGATATGAAATTGATTGAGATCAGGCATGGTCATAACGACAACTTTGGCATCGAGGAAAGGCAAGACAAAGGGAAAGAGGATGTTGAAGTAGAAAGGAATGATGTTGGGTGATTTTTCTTGCAGGATTGGGTCAAAAGGATCCGAAGTTATGTAACACAGTTTCGCTTCATGATCATGGATTAATGCATCCATCAACCCTTCAAAGAAGGCAATATATTGCGCTTGCCTTGAATAGAAGACGATGTCTTTCCATTGCCTATCAGTTCGTTTAAAAAACTTGTAATACGATGATAATTCTTTAAGGAATAGGGAAAAACGATTCCAGGTGGATAAAGTCTGGTGCATTTTCAACCAATCCCCTCAATTAATGTGTTTATATAAGATGACGCCACTGAAAAAAGGTCAACCGCTAGAAGAGGACCGGCATATGTGGGGGTGGGGGGGGGGGGCGCGCCCCCCCC
>JAUVOZ010000201.1 GCA_030598885.1 Anaerolineae bacterium
ATCATTGGGGCTTGGATTGTTGCGCTCTATCCGGACGCGATCCTGCTCGGAGCATCGCAGATGCGCGAGCCATTTATTATGACGGCGTTGGCGATCGCTTTTTATGGTTATACTTTCATTCGCAGAGGGCTTTTTAAGCAAGGTCTTGCCTCAATTATAGGATCCACAGTTATTCTCGTGTTGCCTGTCTCCCCACCATTCGCGTTTGCCATTCTCTGGGTGGTTGGTTTAGCCTGGTTGTGGGAAGTTCAACGAATGTCGAAACGTCATTTGTGGCTCCTCCTACTACTGGCAATAGTTGCCCTTGTGGCCATCTTCTTGATCATAAGTTCCTGGTCCACGATTGAAAATTTGAACGGTTCGGGGATCGGAGTCATCCTCGAATGGTGGAGAGCTGTTGGGGGGCAGTGGCAACGAAACCTGTTGGCGATGCAATCGGACTGGTTCCGAAGGCTATTCAAGGCCATTCCAACCTGGGCTCACCTGCCGTTTGTAGTTGTTTACGGATTAATGCGGCCTTTTCTACCTGCCGCGATAATTGACCATGGTGCCCCGCTATGGCGGGCTATTGCCGTTTGGCGTGGATTGGGTTGGGTCGCGCTTCTGCCTTTTCTGCTATATGCGCCCCTGTCCTCCCTTCGCAAGTCAGGGTGGCGCGATCTGTCAACCTACCTTGCGTTTCTGGTGTGGTTAACTGCGCTGATCGCTTCTTACCGCGGGGCGGGGGATCAGTGGGACAATCCACGATACCGGACAGTGTTCCTGGTTGTGCAGGCGGTTGTGGCGGGTTGGGCATGGGTCCACGCACGAGAGTCCCGCAGTCCTTGGTTATGGAGGACAATATTCCTGGTGGGGATCAGCACAGCGCTGTTCACCATTTGGTATAGCGGACGTTATCAATGGTTACCATACTTCAAAGTGATGCATGCAGCGGCGGTAGTAGGAGGGTTTGTAGTGCTCTTTTTAGGCGGCTCGATCCTTCACGATATGATCCAAGCACGACGGAAAAATGCTTGACGATTTAACAGTAGTAGGTATAATTCAACTCCTGAATTTTGACATTTATTTGTTGTTCGTACCAGGAGATTCGCATGCCTAAAGCTCTAATCACAGGTATCACTGGTCAGGATGGTTCATACCTAGCGGAGTTCCTACTCAGCAAAGGCTATGAGGTCCATGGAATGATTCGTAAAGCAAGCACATTCAACACTGAACGTATCGACCATATCTATCAAGATCCACATGACTCAAACGCCCGGCTATTCCTTCACTATGGCGACCTTTCCCAATCGGAAATGTTGATTTATCTTATCTACAACGTTCAGCCAGACGAAGTGTATAACCTAGGCGCACAGTCTCACGTTAAAGTAAGCTTCGAGATGCCGGAATACACTGGCTCAATTACTGGGCTAGGTGCGACGAGAATCCTGGAGGCGATACGCAGCAGTAGGATCAAGGCGCGTTTCTACCAAGCTTCCTCAAGCGAAATGTTCGGTAGCGCACCCCCACCTCAGGCAGAAGATACACCCTTCGAGCCCCGCAGTCCTTACGCAATCGCTAAAACTTATGCCTATTGGATGACGATCAATTACCGAGAAGCCTACGGCTTGTTTGCCGTCAATGGAATTCTCTTTAACCACGAAAGTCCACGCCGCGGTGAGACCTTTCTGACCCGTAAAGTTACCCGAGCGGTGGCGCGAATTCTCTCTGGCATGCAGGACAAGGTTTTTCTTGGCAACCTGGACGCACGACGAGACTATGGCTACGCGCCTGAGTACGTGGAGGTGATGTGGCGCATGCTCCAGCAAGAGGATCCTGACGATTATGTGGTTGGTACAGGTGTGGCCCCCACCATCCGTGAGTTCGTCCAGGAGGCGTTTGATTACGCAGGTTTGGATTGGGAGCAGTACGTCGAGATCGACCCCCGCTATTTCAGACCCACCGAAGTCGATTACCTGCAGGCTGATTCAGCAAAAGCGCGTAAGATGCTCGACTGGGCGCCTAAAATCACTTATAAGCAGTTAGCCCGCATCATGGTTGATGCCGATATGGAAGCGATCAACCTTACCCCGATCGGAGAAGGATTGAAGATCATCGAACAAAGTTTCGACGATTGGCATCGTTGGGAGACTGGTGTAACGGCGGTGCTAGCTAATGCTGGTAATGGGTTTGAGTAGCGGCTGGAATTAACCTAGGGACATCGGTGCATTCAGGAATCTATTACATCCAATTCCATTTCTGCATGGGATGAGGAGGATTCGTCGGCGTGAAAGTTTCAATCGTAGCACCAGTCTACAATGAGGTAGAGAACATCAACCCACTGCATCAAGCGCTTACTGAGGCACTGCATGGGCTATCGTATGAGCTTATTTTCGTCGATGATGGCTCAACAGATGGAAGTCTGGATGAGTTGATCCGGTTGGTTGAGAAGGATGCCAGCCACGTCCAGGTTATCGAACTGCGACGGAATTTTGGGCAGACGGCGGCAATCGCCGCTGGAATTGATCATTCCCATGGCGATGTGATTGTACTGATTGACGCAGACCTCCAAAACGATCCCACCGACATCCCGATGATGCTTGAGAAAATCGAAGAAGGCTATGATGTGGTCTCCGGCTGGCGCGTGAACCGTAAGGACACTTTTCTCACTCGAAGGCTCCCCTCACGCATTGCCAATTGGCTCATCTCACGCGTCACTGGTGTTCCACTCCATGACTATGGTTGCACATTAAAAGCCTACCGTCGTGACGTGCTAGAAGGTTTCCACCTTTATGGTGAAATGCACCGCTTCATTCCGGCCTACGCCGGTATGGTGGGTTCTAAGATCATCGAGATACCTGTTCAGCATCATCGGCGTAAGTATGGAAAAGCAAAATACGGACTCGAGCGAACATTGAAGGTCATTCTCGATTTGTTCACGGTCAAGTTCCTTGTAAGCTATGCCAATAAACCGATCTACCTCTTCGGAGGAGCAGGATTGGTTCTCTTCTTGGTGAGCTTCCTCATACTTGGTTACCTTATCACTCGTCGGCTCCTCTTAGAC